>JAILNJ010000090.1 GCA_024691665.1 Gammaproteobacteria bacterium
TAGATGATGTATTTAGTGAGCTTGATGAGTTGAGACAAGCTAAGTTACTAGAAGTGTTAGTAAAAAATAGTCAAATTTTTATAACTACTACTAATATTGATAGTATAAGCGATGAAATGAGAAAGCAAAGTAATATTATTAAGGTTGAAAAAGGAGAAAATGTATGAGTATTTTCGAGGAAGACGACAAAAAATTAACAAATGAAGAAGCAAAAATCTTAGAAGAAGATAATGATGAGGTAAAAGAAGGTAAAATTACCAAATCAGCTGAAGATGAAGCTAAAAGTGATATTAAAGTCGATGATTCTTTCGATGAAGTAACAAAAGAATCCACAATAGACGCAGAACATAACGCTGGAAGTTCATCTGAAAGCTATGGAGCTTCAAATATCCAATTACTAGAGGGCTTGGAAGCCGTTAGAAAGCGTCCTGGTATGTACATTGGTTCTACAGGACCTCGTGGATTGCACCATTTGGTATGGGAAATCGTCGATAACTCTATTGACGAGGCTTTAGCTGGATATTGTACTCATATAGAAGTTGAAATATTACCTGATAACCGTATTAGAGTTACCGATAATGGACGTGGTATCCCAGTTGATATCCATCCAAAGACTCATAAGTCTGCAGCGGAAGCGGTTTTTACTATTTTGCATGCTGGTGGTAAGTTTGATGGTAGTTCTTATAAGGTAAGTGGAGGTCTACATGGTGTAGGTGCCTCTGTAGTTAACGCATTAAGTACTCATTTAAGAGTTGAAATTCATAAAGATGGAAAAATATATGAACAAGAGTACCAAAGAGGTCATACAATGTATGATTTAAGACAAATTGGTGTTACTAAAAACCATGGAACTCGTGTTGAATTTAAACCAGATGGTGAAATATTCAAAGAAACTACTGTTTATGACTTCGAAACACTACGTGTTCGTCTCCAACAGTGTGCTTTCTTGAATAAAGGATTAAAAATCACTTTAAGTGATCGAAGAAATCCTGATGATATTAAGACTGTAGTATACCAATATGAAGGTGGTATCAAACAATACGTTGAATATTTGAATAAGAGTAAGACTCCAATTCATCCTCAAATCATATATGTTAGTGGAAAAGCTGAAAATATTGAGGTTGAAGTAGCTTTACAATATACTGAAGAATACACAAGCAATATTTATTCTTTCATTAATAATATATATACACCTGAAGGTGGTACACATGAAGAAGGATTTAGAATTTCTTTAACGAGAATGCTAAATAACTATGGAAAGAATAATAATTTATTTAGAAAAGATGAAAGCTTTAGTGGTGATGACGTGCGTGAAGGATTAACTGCTATTATTAGTTGTAGACATCCTGATCCTCAATTTGAAGGTCAAACTAAGGCTAAATTAGGTAATACTGAAGTTAGAAGAATTACTTCGCAAATACTTTCTGATGGTTTAGACATATTTTTGGCCGAAAACCCTCAAGATGCGAAAGCAATTATTGAAAAAGCAGTACTAGCTAGTAGAGCGAGACTTGCTGCTAAGCGTGCTAGGGAAGCAACTAGACGTAAAAACCCATTAGATAGTTTAGGTTTTGCATCTAAACTAGCCGATTGCAGAAGTAAAGACCCTTCTATTAGTGAAATATACATAGTCGAGGGAGATTCTGCCGGTGGATCAGCTAAAAGTGGTAGAGATAGTGAATATCAAGCTATTCTTCCACTTCGTGGTAAGGTTTTAAACGTTGAAAAGGCTCGACTTGAAAGAGCGTTAGGAAATAATGAAATTATTTCCATGATTCAAGCTTTTGGTACTGGTATTGGTGATGAATTTGATATTGAAAAAGCAAGATATCATAAAGTTATAATAATGACCGATGCCGATGTCGATGGTGCACATATTAGAACGTTACTTTTAACTTTATTCTATAGATTTATGAAGCCATTAATTGAAAATGGTTATGTTTATATTGCACAACCTCCACTATATAAGATTACTCAAGGTAAGAGAGTGGAATATGCATATACTGATGAAGAACTTCAAAAAATATTGGAGACATTCTCTAATACTAAAGTTTCAAAACCTTTATTACAACGTTATAAAGGACTAGGAGAGATGAATCCAGAGCAACTTTGGGAAACTACTATGGATCCTAAGAATAGAACTTTACTTCAAGTAAATTTACAAGACGCTATCGAAGCGGATACAATATTCAGTATGTTGATGGGTGATGATGTTGAACCACGTCGTGAATTCATTGAAGAAAATGCTGTATATGTACAAAACTTAGACGTATAGGACGGATTATAATATGGCTAATGATGAAGAAAAGAAATATACAATAGAAGATGAAACTGAAAATACTGAAACTGAAGTAGATGAAGAACAAGAAAATTCTGAAGAATCATCTAATGAAGAGGTTGAAGAAGTTACATTTTCAGAAGAAGACTTAAAAAATGGACATCATAGTGGTGGAGTTAGAGAAGTTGACTTAGCTAAAGAAATGAAAACATCATTCTTAAGCTATGCAATGAGTGTTATCGTATCTCGTGCTATTCCTGATGTAAGAGATGGAATGAAACCGGTTCATAGACGTATAATGTATGGTATGAACGAATTAGGTGTATATTGTGATAAACCATTTAAGAAATCTGCTCGTATCGTTGGTGACGTTATGGGTAAGTACCACCCTCATGGTGATACTGCTATTTACGAATCTATGGTTCGTATGGCCCAAGATTTTAGTTATAGATATCAATTAGTAGATGGACATGGTAATTTTGGTTCAGTCGATGGTGATGGCGCAGCTGCTATGCGTTATACTGAGGCTAGAATGAGCAAAATCGCTATGGAATTACTTAGAGATTTGAATAAAAATACTGTAAACTTCATTGATAACTATGATGGTTCTGAACAAGAACCTGAAGTACTTCCTAGTAAGTTCCCTAACATCTTAGTCAATGGTGCTATGGGTATCGCTGTAGGTATGGCTACTTCTATTCCACCTCATAACTTAACAGAAGTTATAGAAGGATTACTTGCTTTAATTAAAAATCCTGATATTTCTATTGAAGGTTTAATGACTTACGTTAAAGGGCCTGATTTCCCTACTGGTGGTATCATTATGGGATTAAGTCAAGTACGTAAAGCTTATTTAACTGGTAGTGGAACTATCACTATTAGAGCGAAATGTGAGATAAAAGAACTTGAAAAAGGTAAAAGTAGTATTATAGTTACTGAAATTCCATATCAAGTTAATAAGAGAAGATTAATTGAACGTATAGCCGAGACTGTAAAAGATAAATTAATAGATGGAATTACTAATATTCAAGATGAATCTAGTATGAAAGGAATGCGTGTTGTAATTGATTTAAGAAGGGATGTTAATCCTAATGTAATTTTGAACCAATTATATAAACATACACAACTTCAATTCAATTTTGGTATTAATACACTAGTTCTAGTTAAAGGACAACCTCGTGTATTAAACTTAAAAGAAGTTCTTCAATACTATCTAGAACATCAAATTGAAGTAATTACTAGAAGAACACAATATGATTTAGATAAAGCCAAAGCTAGAGCCCATATCGTTGAAGGATTATTAGTTGCTTTAGCTGATATCGATGCTGTAGTTAAATTAATTAAGGAATCTCGTACTACTGAAGCTGCTCAAGAAGGCTTAATGAGAGAATTCCACTTATCAGACTTACAAGCTAAAGCTATTCTTGATATGAAATTACAAAAGATTGCTTCACTTGAAGTTGATAAGTTGAAAGAAGAATATGCTGAGTTAAAGAAATTAATTAATGCATTAGATGAAATATTGAAGAGTCACGCTAAGAAATTAGAAATAATAGTTCAAGAACTACAAAGCGTTAAAGAAAGATTTGGCGATGATAGACGTAGTGAAATTAGTTTAAGTGATGAATTAGAGATTGAAGACGAAGATTTAATTCCAGTTGAAGATGTAATTATCACTGTAACTAATAAAGGATATGTAAAACGTATGACTGTTGATACATATCGTGTTCAAAATCGTGGTGGTAAAGGTATTACTGGAGCTAAGATGGTAGATGAAGACTTTATTGAAAGGGTAATTTACACATCTAGCCATGATACTTTATTATTCTTTAGTAATTTAGGTAAGATATATAAGTTAAAAGCATATCAAATCCCATATGCATCCAGAACTGCTAAAGGACTTCCTATAGTTAACTTATTAAACTTCGAAGAAAAGGAAAAATTAGCTGCTGTTTTGAACGTAAATGAAAAAGAAGATACTGAAGGCTTCTTGATATTCGCTACTCGTCAAGGAATTATTAAGAAAACAGAAGTTTCTGCTTTCCAAAACATTCGTACTAACGGAATTAAAGCTATTTTACTAAATGACGGTGATGAATTATTTAAAGTAGCTCTTACTGATGGCGAAAAAGATATCATTTTAGGTACATCATCAGGAAAAGCTATTAGATTCAGTGAAAGTGATATTCGTCCAATGGGAAGAATATCAGCCGGAGTTCGTGGTATAAAAGTTGAAGATGGATATCAAGTAGTTGGTATGGCTGTAGTTAATACAGATGGTGATGAAATAGTTATCGTTACTGATAAAGGATATGGTAAACGTACTAACGTTGATGCATTTAGAGTTCAAGTTAGAGGTGGTAAAGGCGTTAAAGCCTTGAACTTAACTGCTAAGAATGGTAATTTAGCTTCACTTCTTACTGTAAGAGGTGACGAAGACTTGATGGTTGTAACTGATAAGGGCATGATCATAAGAACTCACTTAGACCAAATCTTAACTATCGGTAGAGATACACAAGGTGTAAGAATCATTATGCTTAACGAAGGTCAAAAAGTAGCTAATATCGCTATTGTTCCTCGTAGTGAAGAAAATGATGAACAAAATGGTGATGAAATCTTTGATGATGAATACGAATTAGATTTAGATTATCAATTTATTGATGAAAATAATGAGAATAAAAATAATGAATAATCCGATGATATAGGATAAGTAAATACAAGATTTATTAAGAGAGTTAGTGGACGGTGCGAACTAATTAAATCAAATATTGAAATCTACCTATTAGGATACAATTTAAAAAGAGAAAGACAATAGTCTTTAAGCAGGGTGGCACCGCGGAAAAAATTCGTCCCTACATATATAGATATTATTCTATTTATGTAGGGATTTTTATATGGAGGAAATATGATAGATATTAAGTTTTTAAGACAAAATCCTGATGTCGTTAGAGAAAACATAAAAAAGAAATTTCAGGATGAAAAATTACCTTTAGTAGATGAGGTATTAAAAAATGATGAAAAATTACGTCAAGTAAAAGAACAAGCTGATAGTAATAGAGCTAAAAGAAATCAAATAAGCGCTGAAATAGGCGTATGTATGCGAAACAAACAAGTTGAAGAAGCTAATAAAAAGAAACAAGAAGTTAATGAAATCAATAATTTATTAAAAGACTTGGAAGTAGAAGAAGAAAATTTAGCTGCTTTAATTAAAAAA
Organism: Gammaproteobacteria bacterium; assembly: GCA_024691665.1. Classification (GTDB taxonomy): domain Bacteria; phylum Bacillota_I; class Bacilli_A; order Izemoplasmatales; family UBA1188; genus UBA1188. Next base: position 5,493 of record JAILNJ010000090.1, read on the forward strand.
GATATGATGATAATACCTAATATCATCGATCCATCTGTTCCAATTGGTAAAGATGATAGCGAAAACGTTGAAGTTGAAAGATTCTTAGAACCACGTGTTCCTGATTTTGAAATTCCATATCATTTAGATATTATGGAAAAAGTTAATGGAATTGATTTAGATAGCGCTAGAAAAGTAGCAGGAAATGGATTCTATTATTTAATGGGAGATATCGCAAGATTACAATCTGCAGTATTATCTTATGCGAGAGACTTTATGATTAATAAGGGATTTACTTACTGTATTCCACCATTCATGATTAGAAGTGATGTCGTTACTGGTGTAATGAGTTTCGCTGAAATGGATGCTATGATGTACAAAATTGAAGGTGAAGATTTATATTTGATAGGAACTAGTGAACATTCAATGATTGGTAAATTCATTGACACAATTAATCCTAAAGATAAATTACCATATACTTTAACTAGTTATTCACCATGCTTCAGAAAAGAAAAAGGAGCACATGGAATTGAGGAAAGAGGAGTATATCGTATCCACCAATTTGA
>JAILNJ010000097.1 GCA_024691665.1 Gammaproteobacteria bacterium
GTTCTTGAACATACCATCAGAAATTCTTAAAGTATTTTGAGCGAAGTTTACAGTAGTTAATGCTGTATCTTCACTAAACATATAGTTACCATTAATAGTTGTCTTGATTGTTGCAGTTTCAAGTGCTTTACATTCTGAGAACACATATTCATCAACTGCAGTTACTGTATCAGGAATTTCAATTGATGTGAGACCTGAATATGCGAATGCAAGACGACCAATGGTTAAGAGTTGTGGACTTAAAATAATTGATTCAAGTGAACTTGTATACATGAATGCTTCATCAGAAATTGTTACGAATGACTGAGACATTTCATTTGTACGAGTCATGTATGTTTGAGATACGCTTCTTGATTCAACTGTACCTTTTGCTTTATCCACAAATGGTACTACTGGATTTTGAGGAACTACGTTACCTGATGCACTACCAAGAACTACACCACCTTGAGTTCCAAGCATTCCGTTTTGATCATATCCAAGATAAGATCCATCTCTTAATACGATATAATGAGTCTTTTCAGTTTCATTATATACAATTCTTGAGAAGTGATATTCTTTCATTTCAGTTTGGCCAGTTGCTGAATTGATTTCAGGACGGAGTAAATCAGAACCTGTAACATCATCTTCAGTACCAATTACCATATCTAGACCTGCACAGAACTTTTCTGCGAGTTTAACACTATATGGAACAGCTGGAGTAATAACTTCAACGATTGTGTTTTCACTTCTTGTATAGTATGTAGCTGCTTGACTATATTCAACTAGTCCAGAAGCTAATTCATAAGTTAATGCTACTGGGTCAGTACATACATAGTATGTATCGAAATCATCAATACTATTTTCTGCTACTAATGTGTATTCATATTGAGTGATTTCTCTAGTTTCAGCTGGAACGTATTCAGTAGTTACTACTTCTTGATATACGTTATCGTAGAATGTCTTATAGTACTTGAAGTCATAGATAATGATTTCAGAAATATCATCATTACCGCCAAATTGTGTATCAGTACCGAGATTATAATAAGTATCATCTTCAGTACCTAAGATATTGTCTCTACCAGCTTCTCTATAAAGGCCAGTACTGATTAATAAGTAGTAATTAGTGTTGTATTCTACTACTTCATTTAAAGTGCCTTGTGGATATACACTGTCAGCGTATTGAACATAACACAATCTTTCGCCTTCAAGTGTGTAAGTTACAAGACCAGTTTCAGAATCTACATCAATAATAAGTTTTTGGTAGATTCCTTTACCATAATATCTATAATTAACATTATTAATCTTTCTAATTTCAAATGATACTTGGTTATCTACTAATTGATCATCAGCTGTGCCAAGCATTTTATCGCTACCTAAACTTCTATATGTACCATTAAGGTTATCAATATAGAATGATTCTTCTGAGTTAGCGTTAACTCTTCTAATGATGTTAGTTCTGATGTCATCAGCTGTACCGAATGCTAAATCATCACCAGCACAAACATAATTATTAGTTGAGTTACCATTAATGAATTCTTGGTAAACATTATTTTGAACGTATCTATATTCTGTGATAGTTCTTGATTGTTCAAACTTAAGTGTTTCTAAGCTTTGGCAGTTCTTAAACATACCTTTTTGAATTGTGGTTAAGCCATATGCAAAGATAGCTTCTTCTAAGCTTGAATTCATAAATGCATAATCACCAATAGTTGTACAAGCTCTTGGGATTCTAATAGATGTAATTGCTGCATTCTTAAATGCGTATGCACCAATTTCTGTTACTTCTTCTCCAATTGTAACCGTACCAATACCTGTGATATTTGCGAATGCATATTGAGGAATATTTCCATTTAATACGATATTGAGTCCTGTTGGAACATATCTTGAAATATACTGACTAGCACTATAATAAGTCTTTGCAAGAGTCATTGTATCAACTGCTGTTTCGCCAAAGATAGATGTGAATTGTGAACCAACACCTGATTCTGCACCAGTACCAATTGCATAAGTTGATAAGTATCTTAAATTCTTACATCCTTCAAATGCCATATTTCCAATAGATATAACATTTTGTCCAAGTGTAAGTGATGTAAGTGATGTACAACCACCAAATGCACTAGAACCAATTGTTGTATTAGCACCAGTTAAATTGATATTTTCAAGCGCTGTACAGCCAACAAACATATTGTTTTGAATTAATGAGTTCTTAGCATTTAAAGTTACTAATTGAACGTTATTATTTGCTGCTGTATCACCAATTGATGTGAGTGATTGTGGAAGTGTAATTTCAGTAATGCTTGTATTTGTTAAAGCATTCTTACCTAATGTAACAAGTTTACAGTTAAAATTAATGCTTGTTACTTGAGTTAAGTTATTGAACGCACCTTCTTGGATTGATACATTAACATTATCGTTATTAACAACGTTAATGGTTCTAAGTGATGCTGGTACATAGTAACCAGATTCACCATATGATTCCCAAGTTGGTCCAGTATGACCATTAGCGTTTTGAACTGTCTTAGTAGTATTAATTGTATCAACTAAGTTAGAGTTATAGTAACCTGTCCAACCACCACGGCTTGAGAGGAACCACATACCTAAAACACTACCAGAATAATAAACATTGTTTACATATTGGTGTGTAGTTGTAAGCCAGCTTGTATTACCATTAGTTCTTCCAATGAATGGAACTGTTAAGTTTTCAAGAGCTGACATACCATACATTGTATATTCACAAATTGTAGTAGTAGCTGGTGAAATAGTTAAATCAGTAACTGTCTTACAGCCCCAGAATGCAAATACTGGAATTGTTGGAGCATCTGTTACTGTAATCTTTCTTAATGATTGAGGATAATAGAATCTTTCATATTTAGATTCACCATTTGTTGTTGATCCACCCCAACCCCAATAAGAATAATAGTAAACGAGTACTGCATAGCTCTTAGCAGCATCACTATAAGCAGTACCTGCTACGTTTTGAGTGCCTTGATAACTTGAGTTATTTACTGTTGCAGCAGATGCACCAAAGAACCAAGAGAGGGTATATGGTGTGTAGTTATAGTTATGCCAACCAGTTGATGGATATGATGGACTTCTATTTTGTCCAACAAATGGAACACTAAGTTCAACAATATCATCATCCCAGAAAATATTCATTCCAATTGATGTAACACTATTTGGAACTACTACATTTCTTAGAGAACTACACTTAGCGAAAGCATAAGTACCGATACTAGTTAATACATTTGTAAATCTTGGCCATAATAGGCTTGAACAATTATAGAATGCATAATCACCGATAGTTGTTACTGTTCTAATATCAACATCTTTAAGTGATGTACATCCTTCAAACATTCTAACGCCTACTTTATTGCCTAAAACTGTAGCGTATTCAAGACTAGTTGAATTCTTGAATGCTTCATCGCCAATTGTATTAGTTGTTTGTGGTAAGTGGATTCTTGTTAATCCTGATGATGCAAATGCTCTTGCACCTAAAATTGTAACTGTTGATGGAATTTCAATAATATCTAAGCTTGAACATAGTTCAAATGCTGATTGAGGAATAGATGTTGGACTAGCTAAGTTTACATATTTGAGTGATCCATCATTATAGAACATAAAGCTTCCAAGAATATTATTTCTAAAGTCAACGAATAAAAGTGAATCACATTCTGCAAATGCATAAGTGCCTACAGTTGCGACCTTTTGTGGGATTACAACGTAGTCTAATGCGTTATTGTTATAGAATGCATATTCACCAATTGATGTTAATTCACTTGGAAGATATGATGTATTTTCATTTGTGTCGTGAAGTACTAATACTTGGCAATTATCGAATGCATGATTACCGATAGTTGTAATAGTATTAGGTAAGATTAAGTTAGTTAATGATTCACAGTTATTAAATGCATAAGCTAAAATTGATGTTAAAACATCACCTTCAATCTTTGTATTTAAGTTTGCTGTTACAAGACCTGTACAACCACTAAATGCGTATTCTTTAACTACTGTAACATTAGTTAAGTTAACACGTTCTAGTGCTGTATCGTTTTGGAACATATATTTACCAATAACTTGACCATTAATAGTAGGTGTATCAGATACTGATGATACATTACCAAGGTTATCGCATTCTGCGAATGCATAATCTCCAACGTTAACCACTGTTGCTGGTAAAGAAATTGTTTCAAGTCCATTTGCATTATAGAAAGCTTTTTCTTGGAGTGTTGTTAAAGGACACTCGAAGATAACTCTCTTAGGGTTAGATGTATTACTGAATGCACCATATTGAACTACTACTTCTCCAGATACAATTACTGATTGTAAGCTTGATGGGATATATGATGTATAAGTACCAGATGCTGAATAGTTAGATACTGTTTCAACTGATCCTACATTATTTTGAGTACCAAACATATATCCAAATAAGCTTTGAGCTGTAGCTGCTTGTGTTGCATTAGTACATTTAGATGTTCCAATGAATGGAATATATAATTGACGAAGGCTTGTACATCCATTGAATGCACCTTCACCAATTGATGATGTATTAGTATTAACGGTGATTTGTGTTAAGTTTGTACAATTTTGGAACGCATAATCACCGATAGTGTCGATGTTAGGGAAGTCGATATTAACTGTTGTGATATTTGTACAATTCTTGAATGCATATTCACCAATTTGTGTTGCATTACTTGAGAATGTGGCATCAAGAAGACCTGTACAACCATCAAACATATGTGCTGATGCTTTAGTGTTGTTTAGAGTTGCTCTTCTTAAGTTTGTACAACCTTTGAATGCAGCTTCTCCTACTTCTGTTGTTGTGTTCTTAACAACTACTTCAAGTAAAGATACACAATCTTCAAACATAGAAGCACCAATTTCAGATGAATTAATATCTACTGCATATAATCTTCTACAGCCTTTGAATGCATAGTCTCCGGCATTAGCTACTACAGGGATATACATAGTATATGATGTGTTAAATCCTAAGAATTCACAGCCCATAAACATACCTTCACTGACTTCATTTACATGGTCAATGTCTGCGGTTTCTAGTGCTGTACAATTCATAAATGCATATTCACCTACATAAGTAGTCGTTGGGAGTACGATATTCTTTACTGTAGTACATCCAGCAAACATATAGTCACCAATGTATGCTGAATTAAGTGTAATATTTAATAAGTCTCTACTTTCTGCGAAAGCATGAGTTCCAACAAATGTTACTGTTGATGGAATAATTACACTAGTTAAATAACTTTGATAGAAAGCATAAGCAGGAATCGATGTGATTCCTTCTTTGAAAGCTATTTCTTTTAATTCTTGGTCTCTTGTGAACATATATTCACCAAGAGTTGTAGTACCGAGTGTAGCTCTTCTAAGTCTTGTACAATCTTCGAATGAGTGAGCTCCAATCCATTCGATTGCTTGAGGAATTTCAACCTCAAGAAGACTTGTACAACCAGCAAACATATAATCACCGATTGTATTATTATTAAATGTAATTGATGTGATCGATGTACACTTTTCAAATGCATGTCCTTGAACTGACCAGTTAGTTGTATCGTTCTTAGGTTGATCTGAATTAGCTACTCTTGAACCGATTACAACTGTAGTTAAGTTCTTACATTCATAGAACATATATGCACCAATCATTGCAACATTAATATTAACCTCAGTTAATGTTTGAATTTCTGCGAATGTATATTCACCAATAGTGTTTTGGTTATTAGTGAAACTTAGCTTTTCAAATCCAGTATTATAGAATGCGTAGTCATCAATTAAATGGAGACTTGCACTTTCTACTGGAGTAATAATTGATAATGTCTTTAAGGATACGCAGTTAGTAAATGCATATTTAGGAACTGTGTTAATTGTTGTATCGTCATGGAAGTTAACTTTGTTAAGTCTATCGCAATCCATGAAGATACCTTCATTCATAAATACTTTTTCAGTTACTTCTGATGCTGTTACTGAATCCTTATTGAAAGTGAATTCAACTAGTTCATCGCAATCTTTGAATACATATGTACCAAATTGAGTGATTGATGCAGGAAGAGTAAATAAGTCTTGTACAGAAGAACTATTATTGTTTATCTTTGATCCATAGAATGCATAGTCATCAATTCTTTGGATATTATCAAACTTAATTGTTGAAATTGATGCACCTTCAAATGCATTTTCACCTATCTCTAAAATATCAGAACTTGTAAGAGCCATAATACCTGAGCCCATAAATGCGTGGTCTCTTATATATTTGACGCCTACAAATTGGTCATAAACCAGTGTTTGGCATCCAGCAAAACAATAACTTGGTATTGTATCGATAGTAGCGTTAAATAAAGCTAAAGAGAATAGTGTACAGTTTTGGAACTCACCAACTGATAATACAGGGTTATTAATTTGTGATGAACCAAGTGTTGAGCAACCCTTGAATGCATATGCGCCAACATTTGTACAACTTCTTGGAATAACGATTGAACCTAAGTTAACACAATTTTCGAATGCAGATTCACCAATTGTAGTTAATTTATTGTTGTTAGTTTGAAGGTCAAATTTCTTTAAACCATTACAATTTTTAAATGCTTCATTTCCAACAGATATCAATGCAGGACAAGTTGTTTCATTATTTTCTACATAAACATTCTTAATAGTATTTCTGAATGCACCTGCGCCAATTTCAGTAAGCTTTGAAGGATTTTTTGGAAGGCCAATTACTTCACCTTTCTTTGTATCATCAGAACCAAATGCATTTGAACCAATATATACTAAGTTTTCACAACGACTTAAATCGTATTTTGTGTTTGTGTTAAATGTATTTAAGTTTGAATAATCAGTACGTGTATCCCAGAAAGCATTATTTTCAATTCTGAGTAAAGTTGATGGAAATTGAATATAATCAACATCATGAAGATAATGGTAGTATGTACCATACCAATAAGATGACCAGTCATATGTTACGATGTTTGAACCAATTCTTGTAACAGTGTAACCACCGATTGTGCTTGGAATAACTATTTTTTTATGATACTCGTGTACAGTGCTATCACCAGTTCCTCTTGGGAGGATCTTAGTTAAAGTAATAGTATTCGTTCCATCATTATTTGTAGTGTAATCCCATCTATTACTATCAGCAGTATAAGTAGGAGCATGAGGAATTACGTCGTCATCATAAGTTGCGTCGATTGTATGAGAAGTATAAGAATTGTCGTCATCAGAATCATTTTCATTTTCATAAACTAAAGAGAGGTCTTGTTGTACCTCTTGCTCTTGAGCTAATTCAATGCCTTTATTCTTCTTGTTTTTGTTAATGCTTAAACCAACAATTGTTATCGTCGTTATTAGCAGCAACAAAAGTAATAATCCCGTAAATAATTTCTTGTTAATGTTCTTATTGTTTCTCATAATCATGTCCTACCTTTTTTAATGAATCCGACTTATATTATTAATAATATAACAAAAAAGCCCCTTTGGACCAAAAAAGGGCTTATAATTATAAAAAAATAATTATATTTGTGTAAAAGTTGTGAATTTGCGCAAAAACTAGGGCAAAAATGAAAAAAATGTGAATTTTTTTAGAATAGACCAAAAAATAAATACAGATTTATTTTTAACTCCGAAACTACTGTAGTGGTTGAGTAGCTATTTCAGGTAGTGGATATTGGTAGTTTATACCAACGTATAATCCCATGGAATTTTGAGGATCTACTTCTCTATTTACCTCAAGTAAAAGATTGTTCATTCCAAAGTATCTAGTATCTTCACTAGTATCATAGAATGTTAAATCAAAGCCATAATACTTGTTATCAACCATTGCCAAATTCCAACTATGATTTGTCAAATTCTCACCACGTCTTGCTTTGCCACTTACGACAATAGAATTAATATCTAATCTATCTAAAAATAGCTTAAATAATTTTGAATATGCATCACAAACACCAGCATTTTCAGTTAACATTCCAACAATAGTATGAGCATAAATATCATCTCTTGGTTCAGATGTTTTATTACCTGATTCATCTAATTTATACGCATATTCCTTATTTTCAACAATATAATCGAATACAATTCTTACTATTTCTTGATCAGTAAGATCTCTATCAAGTTCTATAGATTTATTAGTTAAAAGCGTTCTTATAGCGGTATGTTCTTCTTCTATTAATGTATTGATTTGTTTAACTAAGTTCATATCTAAAAATGCTTCATCAATCATTAAAACTAATTTGCTTGAATTTGTCAAAATTGTGCTTGATACATAGAATAATTCTGGATGATCTAAATATACTAAATGGAAGATAGCTTGAGCTTCTTCTTGAGTTAATTCATATCCTGAATAATCAAGTTCGCTAACAATAAAACAGTTCTTTAAAGCGCCATCTACAGTTACTTCTTTTTCTTTATAATTTCTCTCTTCAGCAACGTAGTTATAAAGTTCCATATAGATATCTACATACAATTTGTGATAATTCTGTGTCTTAACCATATTCCTTAATGAACTAAAGCCATAATAAAAACTCAATTCATGGTCAATCTCAATGATATTAATCTTATCGCATCTAGTGCATCTTTCAGTTATCTTATTATGATTATCATAGCTGTATTTATAACTATGACCTAACTTTGGCACAAAATTATCTTTATATGAATCACCACAACTGCACTCATGCAAAGTATATCCATCAGCTTCGCAAGATGGATTCACCACAGACTCTGTATAACTGTGTATATGACTTTTACTTGATGTAGAGGCAGTTGTTTTAGTTGTTTTATCAATTGATTTGGTGGTTTTAACATTAGTTTTGCACGAACTTAATACCAAAATTGATAATAAACTAAACAAGAGTATAAAAATCTTTTTCATATTTAAATAATAACACATATTTCTATATAAGAAAAACTTAGGATTAATTTCCTAAGTTTTCTTTAATATAATTGTGTAATTGTTCTTTGGCTTCGCCTTTAATAACTTTACATCCATTCTCATCAATCTTTCCTTCAAAGATCTTCTCAGCGAATGCATGACATCCAGCACTACCGCAAGCTCCACAGTTTGCACCTGGAAGCAAGTTATTAATTTCAGTTAATCTTGTATCTTCTTCCACTTTAAACTTAGATTGAAAGACTGAAATTATAATTCCAAAGAATAATCCAAGTCCCATCATAATTAGGATAGCATATACTACATTCATCTTATCGTTCCTCCTAAATCTTCAAAGTATTTTTCAGAAGGAATTTCTTCCATTACTTCAATGACGTGTGCTTTATTCTCTAATTTTATCTCTTTTTCTTTAGGACTGATTCCTACATATCTTGAGAATAGAATTGCAAGAATTGAAGCTACTATTAAAGCAATTGGAACACCTCTCATAGCCTTTGGAACGTTTCTCTTATCAAGTTCTTCTCTTATAAGAGAGAAGATATACATAACAAGTAAGAACCCAATTCCAGAACCAAATGCATAAAGAAGCATATGTCCGAATGATAAATCATTATTTACTGCCTTAAGTGCTACACCAAGTACAGCACAGTTAGTAGTAATTAAAGGTAAGTAGATACCTAATGATTTATAAAGTGATGGTACAAATTTCTTGATTAAAATTTCAATTATTTGAACAAGTGATGCGATTACTAATATAAATACAATAGTTCTTAAATACACCAAATCTAATGCTTTTAAGACATAGTTATAAATTAACCAAGTAACCACAGTCGCAATAAGTATTACAGATACAACAGAGATTCCCATTCCTACTGCGTTCTTTCTTGATTTAGATACACCAAGGAATGAACAAACTCCAAGGAATTGTGATAGTAATACATTTTCTATTAAGATGGCGGAAATAAGTATAGTAATAATATCTCTAATAGTCATTATTCTTTCACCACCCTTTTCTCTTTAGTCTTTCTAGCTTTTCTATTTTTAATTGCTTGAAGGATTCCAAGTACTATACCAAGTACTAAGAATGCTCCTGCACTAGATTTAAAGAAAGATATAGGTTCAATATTTAATGCCTTATATAAACCAGTGAGATCGATTTTTAATTCTTTCCAGATTGTGATTGTACCACTTCCCAAAAACTCTCTGATAAAGCTTATAATTAGGAGTGCGAGTCCATAACCTAGTCCCATAGTTATTCCATCTATGATGGAATCTAGAGGTTTATTCTTAGACGCATAAGCTTCTGCACGTCCAAGTACTATACAGTTAACGGTAATTAATGAAATAAATACACCTAGTGAATTATATAGTTCTGGAAGATATGCTTCCATAACCATTTCAACGATAGTTACTAGAGTCGCAATAATTACAATATATACCGCAATTCTAATAGGCCTGATAAATTCTCTTATCTTTTCATTTAAATTAATTAATGAAATAAAGAGATTACTTAATGTGACAACAAATGTGAATGCGATAGTCATACCAATCGCATTTTCTACTGATGTTGTGATAGCTAGCGCTGGACAACATCCAAGTAGTAATACAAATAATGGATTTTCTTTAAAGAATCCCTTTAGGAAGTTTTCTTTTCTAGTCATTAGCGTTACCTCCTAAATCAACTTTTGCATAACTTAAAGCTAAGCTAAAGTTCTTCTTCACTGCTTTTGATGAATAAGTAGATCCAGCGAGTGAATCAAACTCATCTAGATTACTCTTACCATTCATATTGAAGTCATGAGCTGTAATATCGCCTTTAGTCTCAGCTTGACTTATCACAGTATATCCAGTTATTTTATTATCTTTATTTACTCCAATCATCATTCTAATCTTAGAAGCATAACCTTGTGATTCAATAATATAGATAACCGCTTCTTTTTCATTGGTTTGATTATTGATGATATAGTAGCCAAGTACTACACCTTCTCTATTAAACTCTTCTTTAGTATAGTCACCAGATTTATATGCATCAAACACAATACTAATTGATTCTTCTATTTTTTTCTCTTCACGAGCTTTAATCATAGGTGATGTAAACATATTGATGAAAGCTAAGAGTCCTCCACATATTAATGCGAATAATGCTAGAGTTAGGCCGGTAATTAAATGTTTCTTCATAAATTACCTCCTAATTTAACGCAAAGACTATGGTATATGTGAATAGTGTTATAAATAAAACTATCATCACTACCATACCTGGAATAAATCTCTTTTCGAGTTTTCCTGAGATTCTTAACTTGATTACATATTGATTTATTGCTAAACCAAATATATTCATAGTTACAATTGCTGTCGCTACACCTTCAGGCATATTACCAATTATTCTAAATAATACAGTAAGTACACCAAGGAACGCTGCGAATATTACTCGTGCGAGTGGAGTCTTTGGAGATGTGACTGGTTCAGTCGCCATAAAGAAGGCACCGAAGAATAATCCACCACTTAAAATCATATATGTTGGATACCAGATTCCACCATCGACCTTAAGGCCAATAAAGAATGTTGTAATAAATACTACACCAATATATACAAGTGGAATTCTATAATCTATTACTCTCTTAATAGCTAAATAGATACCACCAATTAATATAGCTAAAGCGGATGTTTCGCCTAATGCTCCAGGAGTCATTCCTAGGAAGAAATTAAGTAATCCTCCATATGGTGAAACCATATTATCATAAGTGATATTAGCTATATCAAGTTTTGAATAGAATGTTAAAGGTGTTGCACCTGCATAGGCATCAATTGATGCTTCAAGAGGTGAAAGATATGATGCGCCTAAATAGTTAGAGAATGTAAATGCGATGAATGCTCTACCTACAAGTGCTGGGTTAAAGATGTTTTGTCCAAAACCACCAAAGAGCATCTTACCAACAACTTCACCAACCGCAATACCAATTAGTACTATCCATAAAGGTGTATATGGTGGACAAGTGAGTACGAAGAATAATCCAGGTAGTCCACCAAATTCAGTCTTTTCAATATTAATTAGATCTTTAAAGTTATTAATCTCTTCTTTATGAATGATAAATAAACATAATAATTCAAGAAGAATTGAGAAGATTGGTCCAATTATTATTAGTAATAATGGATATAGTGCTTGATATACACTTGTATACGTTCCACTAATAAACACCTTTATTACATTCTTATAAATAGTAAGGAGTATTACAGGAAGTAGTGCGATGCAAACATCAAGCATTATCTTCGATGTAGTTCTCTTATTCTCATCAGCTGATCTTAAGTAAGGACCTTTAGATACTAGAAACTTTTCCATGTTATCCCATCCTCCTTACTAATTCTTTAGCCATTTGAATTGAAGTAGTTAAATCAATTCTTGATGGACATACATATGAACAGAGTCCACATTGAATACATTTATTTACTTCAAGTTCTTTAACCATTTCAATATTACCAGTCTTCATTGCACGTTTAATCTCATATGGAGATAGGTGTACTGGACAATGTAGTGCACATGTGCCACAACCAAGACAGTGTGGAGTAACTCTATCATATAATTTATCTCTTAAAACTATTACTGCGCCTAATGTCGCCGATGTTACAAAGTCTTCAGTAAACATAGCACCACCAGTCATTACACCACCAGCAATAAAGTTAGTGTGACTTCTATCTGTGTTTTCTTCGAGTCCACCAAATAAATTTAAGAGTTCGGTAACATTAGTTCCAAACTTACATAATACATTTCCATTAGATTTTAATGAGTCGCCTACAAAAGTGACATATTTTTCTGATGGTGGAAGTCCATACTTTAATAGTTTTGCGAAGGTTACACAAGTTGTCGCATTAGATACAATTGCACCAGCCTCAATTGGAAGCATTTTATAAGTTTTACCCGTTACCTTTTCTACAATATATTTCTCCCAGCCAGCTGGATAAACATCATGTAGTAAGTAAATACTCATTCCATCTAATAAATGTTTATTTAAAGATTCAATAATAGGTTTATTGATATCTTTATTCTTTATAGCTATTACACCTTTAGATGTACCTGCAGCTTTCATTAAATATTTAAGTCCATAAATAAATAGACCTGGATTTAACTTAACCATAGTATAGTCAGATGTAATATATGGTTCGCATTCAGCAAAGTTGATTATTACTTGGTCAACTGGTTTATCTGTCTCATATTTTGCATATGTAGGGAAACCTGCACCACCCATACCAACCATACCTGATGTTTTCATAAGTTCAACAAGTTCATGTCTATCCATTTTGTCTGGATTTAAGTTCTTGAAATCATCAATAACAGTATCTTTGTAGTCATTCTCAATCTCAAGCATATTCATCATCTTGTTAGATTGATGCCATCTCTTAACTACGCCTTTAATAGTTCCAGACACTGGGCTTAATACAGGAATCGCAAAACGTCCTTCTCTTTGAAGGACGGCTTCTCCCATTAACACTTTATCTCCTACACTTTTTAATTCTTTTAAAGGAGATGGAAATTGCATAGGCAAATATACATATTTTGGTGACAAATATTCGTATGTTTCACCTTGAATAGATAATTCCTTAAAACCCTCAATATGAGTTTCAGGTACTTTTCTTATTCTCATTTGTATACTCCAATCTTATTCTTTGAATAATTCATTATAACAATAATTTATTGATATTGGAAAGAAAAATGTGCTTTTTACGAAAAATTTTTAATTTTTATCGTAATGCCGAACAATACGTGCCTAAAGACCTATAAACGAATGGTTAAAGCATCGTTTTTGAATCATAAGATAAAACATTTAATAACTACACAAAAGGATAATTAAAATAACACTTTTGCAAATAAAAAGGGAAAAGTTAATTTCCCTTTATAATTAGAAGCCAATAGCTATTCCAAGCATTATAAATCCTATTACTAAAGTAAATGTAATAATGAATAATAATGCACTCTTCTTAAGCCATTTAAAGTATGATACACCAACCATTGAAAGTCCAATAAGTAATACTGGAGATGTTGGGAAGAGTAGGTTAGTATATCCATCTGCAAATGTATAAATAAGTACTTGCATTTCTTTAGTTAAACCTAAATTTAATATCGCAAGTATACTCATTACAAATATAGCTTTAGCGGTAGATGATGAAATAAAGAATTCAAGTCCAAGTATTATCACAAATAATACTAGTGCGACAGAATATACATTATTTCCTTCAACTACTTTATTTATTGAATTAGCGATAGTTGGAAGAATATGACCTTCTTCTAATATATACTTAATTGACGATGCCATAAAAACAAACGCAATAGTTGGAAGAGCGGATAGTACACCTTTTAAGAATGACTTAAATGTGAGTTTTGCATTCCAGTTAGTTGCGATTAATGAAGATAATATACCACCAAAGAGGAATACGACAATTAATGCCACTACAGTATAATCTCTAATTGCTTCAATTAGTGAGAATGAGAAGATTACTGAAAGCACTACTGCGAAGAAGATTAAATAAGTAATAAATATCTTCTTTTCATTTTCAATGTGTTCTTCTTCATAACTTACATTTTCTCTTTCTAATTGATCATTTTCATAAGTTAAAGACTTTTCTGGATTCTTTTTAATCTTTCTAGTATAAAGGAAGATAAAGAGTTCAAGAAGTCCATACATTACAACAAAGATTATTATTCTATACCAAACATTAGCCATTGGATTAACTCCAATAATCTTTGAGGCGAATAGTACAGTGAATGGATTAGTTATCGCACTTGAAAAACCAAATCCACAAGCAACAATTGAAACAATAAATCCAGTAAATGAATCATAGCCAAGTGATACACATAAAATTACAATTATTGGAAGAAGCGTAAGCATTTCTTCAAATAGACCAAGAAGTGCACCAAATAGCATAAATACCAAAGCAATAATACTTAAGAGTAAGAATCTTCTATTCTTAAATCTATTAATAATTCTACTTACAATTACCTTAATACCATTTGAAGCACTCATAGCTTCAAATGCACCAGTAATAACAAGAAGGAATATTGATAGCATTATTAAGTTAATACCATCTTTAGTTCCAAGAATTAAGAATGGAGCTAAAAATCCCTTCCAAATAGCTATACCTTTTTCATTTTCAAGTCTTGTGTATACTGAATAATCAAATGAACCATCTTCTAGTTTTCCAAACGCACCTTTTGGGATTACATACGTTAAAACTACTGATAAAACCATAAGCACAAATAATAATATTAATACTGAAAAGAAGGTCTTCTTTGATATATTAACTAACTTCTTTTGTTCCATTCTCTCTCCTTGAAAAGACCATAAATTAAATTAACTCTTGTACATAATTTTCTATTTTCTTTTGGATAGAAATAATAAAGGTCTTTATTGTGATACATTTCAAATTCTTCATTAACTGAATAAGG
>JAILNJ010000152.1 GCA_024691665.1 Gammaproteobacteria bacterium
TTAGATATCATTTATACATATAGAAGCACATATTTTCTTCCATTTGATTATTTAGACAATTTTAAAATAGAATAGTTTGCTAAAATATAAATGTATAAAACATTAATATTTTGGAGGACAAGAATGTTTGAGACTCTAACCAAATATATAGATAGACTAGAAAACGAAGAAATATGTGAACTAGAAGATGATGGTTTAAATGATAATGAAGAAGGCACTATTATCATTACTCATATCACATATAAAGATGTAGTCTATGAGCTAGAAGATGAAGTGTATAACGTATTAGATAATAATCCTAATCTAGTTCTAAATAACGATTATATGAGCGTTATTCAAGAATACGCAAATGGCGACACTAATAAAATGTATGGTAAAGATACCAAAGATATGAATGAAAAAGTGGCTTTTGCATACATTTTATCGACATTTAGAGCAGAGCGATTCTATGATGGAGCCATTAAATCATCTATCGAAGATAAAAGAATGATTAATTGGCTTAAAAGATTAAAAGAACTAGATAAATAGAGGATAATATGAAATCATCATTTAATTTACATAAAGGCTCGTGTATAGACGTTAACGCTGATGTAGTAGTAAATGCTGCCAATAACTATTTATTGGCTGGTGGAGGAATATGCGGTGTTATATTTTTTAAAGCTGGAATGGATGAATTAACTGAAGCTTGCGCAAAATATAAAACCCCACTAAATGATGGTGTTGCAGTAATTACCCCATCATATAATCTAAAGAGGTTTAAAGCGATAATTCATGCTGTTGGCCCTAATTTCAACTTTAATCACCATGCCGATGATAAATTATTTGATGCTTACTATAATTCTTTATTAGTTTTAAAAAAGAATAATTATCACAGTATTTCATTTCCTTTAATTAGTGCTGGTATATTTGGTGGACCAATAGTTGATATAGCGGCTGTCTCAACTCACCTATGCTACAAAGCGTATTTAAAGTTTATAGAAACTTTTAAAGATTATCCAATTGAAGTATACATAAATGCTTTCACGGACGAAGAATTTAAACTCGCAAAAAAAGTATTTGATTACTTTAATCTTTCAATTTAGGGATTTATAAATTAAAATAGAATGTAATGGAAAAAGTATATTTACTCTATGGTAAAAATAGAGAATTAATGGATCAAAGAAAAAATGAAATAATAAATGAATCAGGAATCGATGAATTTAACGTTTCTCTTTTTGATTTATCTGAAAAAGGATTAAATGAAGCTTTAGCGGACGCTCAAAGTATTCCATTCCTATCTGATAAAAGAATTGTAGTATTTAAAAACTGCGCATTCTTCTCAACTGATAAGGGTGATGAAGCTAAAAGACAAGAAAAAGAATTTGATATGGATTCATTTAAATCTTATCTTGAAAACTATCCAGAATTTACTGTCTCTATTTTTATGTCTCCATATGAAACTATTGATTCAAAGAAAGTGATAGTTAAACTAGTTAAAGATTTAGAAGGCGTAATTGAAGAATGCCCAATCTATACAAAAGAAGAAATAACTAGATGGATTGATATGGCAATTAAAAATAGTGGTCATACTTATACAATTGACGCAAGAAACGAAATCTTAGCTAGATTAGACCAAGACCCTAATAACTTTAAAAATGAAATGGAGAAGTTATTTTTATACCTAAAACCAGGTGAAAAAATAACTAAAGAAATAGTAGAACTAATGATTATTAAAAATCCTGAAGATAAGTTATATGAACTCTCTAATGCGATTTTAAATAAAGATAAATCTAAAGCTATTTCAATCTATTATGATTTGCTTCAAAAGAATGATAGTTTAACTATTTTAAGATCTATAGAAAATAAATTCCAAGAAATCTTATATTCAAAAGAATTAATTAAATCAGGAATATCACAAGAAGAATTCGCAAGTACTCTACATATTACAAAAGGAAAGGCGTATTTCATGATGAAAAACGCCAAAGAAACTTCTTATGAAACTCTAAATTTATGGTTTGATAGAATGATTAAACTTGATTATGAAATCAAACTAGGAAAAGTTGATCAAAATGCAGGAGTAGAATTATTAATTCTAAAATCATAAAAATAAGTAAAAAAAAAGAATCTCGCAGATTCTTTTTTTATTATGATAAAGAATTAACAAGCTTAGCTAGTCTAGATTTTTGATTTGCTACGTAATTCTTGTGAACAATGTTTTTAGCGCAAGCCTTATCGAGTTTAGCATAAGCTTTAACGAGAGCTTGTTGTCCAGCTTCTTTACTTTCAGCTTTTTCAACTGCCTTAATAGCTGTCTTTAAAGATGATTTGAAAGAAGTATTTTGTAAATTACGTTTTTTACTAGTTAAGATGGATTTCTTATCACTCTTGATGTTAGCCATAGTTACCCTCCTAAACAACGCTATGTTATTTTATCAAACAATCTAAATAAAATCAAGAGGAAAAATTTGAAAAATATTATATAATATTATTATGAAAATTGGTGAGATTAATAAATTAACCGTAAAAAGAATATCAGACATAGCATATGTACTAGAAACAAAAGATAAAGAAGAAATCTTTTTACATAAAAAAGAAGCTCAAGGTAATTATGATGTAGGCGAAACTGTTTTCGCATTTTTGTATTATGATTCATACGGTAGAATCGCAGCCTCTACAGCTACACCCAAGATTACTATCTCGAAGCCAGCTTTCTTAAGAGTTGTATCAGTTGATGAAAGATTGGGATTCTTCCTCGATGATGGAATGCCTAAAGATTTACTTTTATCAATGAAAGATTTCCCTTATCCCGTAGATTATGCACCACAAGCTGGTGATTATCTATTCGTAAGAATTGAAGAAGGTAAAACCAATTTTAGGACTAGATTACTTCCTAAAGAGGCCTTCTTAGAAGTAATGCATCCTAGTGGGATAAAAAAGATTAGAGATTGGGTTAAAGCTTATATCGTTAATATTGTTCCATCAGGAATTGTTGCATTTGATACTGAAGGTAGAGAATATTACGTTCCAAATGAACTTACAAGAGATAGACATAGAATTGGTGAAGAAGTAGAAATCAATATCATGAAAGTGATTGATGATAGAAGATATCAAGGTTCACTTTTAAAGCCAAAACTAGAACAACTCAATCTTGATTCAAAGAAGATTTTAAAGTATTTAACTACTTACAAGAAGATTGAATTAACTGATAAATCAGATCCTCTTGAAATCTATAGAGTCTTCCATATGAGTAAGAAAGCATACAAGGACGCAATAGGAAAATTATATAAAGAAAAATATATTCTTATTCATGATGATTTTATAGAACTTATTTATACACCAACTGAAAAGTTGAATAATATCAAGTAATAATATATAATTATTAAGGTTAAAAAATATTAAGGAGAAATATACAATGGGAAGAGCACATGAAGTTAGAGCCGCTAGTATGGCTAAAACTAACCTTGCAAAAAGTAAACTTTATTCAAAATATGGAAAATTAATCTATATGGAAGCACGTAATGGTGCAGATCCAACAGCTAACTTAAAATTAAGAGCATTAATTGATAAAGCTAAAAAGGAACAAGTTCCAGCAGACGTTATCAAGAGAAATATTGATAAGGCTAAAGGTGGAACTGGTGAAAACTATACAAATGTTAAATATGAAGCATTTGGACCAGCTGGATCAACATTCATTATTGATTGCTTAACTGATAACTCTAACAGAACATTCACTAACGTTAGATCAGTAGCATCTAAATGTGGTGCACACCTTGGTAACCCAGGTTCAGTATCATATCAATATGATTATGAAGGTGTACTAGTTGTTAAAGGAATGGATGAAGAAGCTGTTCTTGATAACTTAATGGAAGCCGGTCTTGAACCAACTGATTTATATGAAAATGAAGATGGTACACTCACAGTTACTACTCAACCTTCAGATTTAAACCCAATCAAAGAAGCTTTAGAAAAGGTTGAAGGCGCTGAAGTATTATCAGATGAAGTTCTCTGGGTAGCTAAAGAACAAGTAGAAGTTCCAGCTGAAGATATGGAAAAAGTACAAAGATTCTTAGATAAACTCGGTGAAGATGATGACATTTCTAACGTATATCACAATGTATCAAATTTACCTGAAGAAGAATAATTAAATGAACTTACCTAATAAACTTACGACATTAAGGTTGCTCCTAAGCATCCTTCTTGTCGTATTTTATTCAATATTTAAAAATTATGATTTTGTAATGTGGATTGTGGGCGCTTGTTTCATAATTGGTTCAATCACAGATTTTCTTGATGGATATATCGCAAGAAAACATAATCTAGTGACTGGATTTGGAAAACTAATGGACCCTCTCGCAGACAAAATCTTAGTTATTTCTACAATCATAATTCTTGTAGATTACAAAGCTACTATTCCATTCTTTTGGATTTCTATCATTGTAATCTTTAGAGAATTATTAGTACTTGGAGTACGTTTAGCCTCACTTGAAGGAGGAGGAGAAGTAATCGCAGCTGATTACTTAGGCAAAGCTAAAACATTAACTCAAATGGTTTCTATGAGTGCATTAATTATTCTTGCGGGTATCAATAATTATATTGAACCTAGTAAAGTAATTGATGGATTTATTTTAGGTTTCCAAATCTTATTCTATATTTCTGTGGTACTCGCAGTAATAAGCGGTTTTAATTATTTTTGGAAAAATAAAAAATATTTCAAAACGAAATAGCTCTTTTTGAGTACCATTTAATGAGGAGGGAAGTTTTTTATGGATAAAAACGATAAAAAATCATTATTACAAAACGCATTAAAAGAAATTGAAAAAGAATTCGGTAAAGGATCAGTAATGATTCTTGGCGAAGAAGAACATGTAGATATTGAAGCTACTCCATCTGGCTCACTCGCACTTGATAGTGCCCTTGGTATTGGTGGATATCCAAAAGGAAGAATCATTGAAATCTATGGTCCTGAATCAGGAGGTAAAACAACTTTAGCTCTTGAAGCTATTGCTTCATGCCAAAAAGAAGGTGGATTTGCTGCATTCATTGATGCAGAACATGCTCTTGATCCTAAGTATGCAAAAGCTCTTGGAGTAGATTTTGATTCATTAATTCTTTCACAACCAGATTCAGGAGAACAAGCTCTTGAAATTATGGATACACTCGCAAAGAGCGGTGCAGTAGATATGATTGTTGTTGACTCTGTTGCGGCTCTCGTACCTGAGGCTGAAATTAGAGGCGATATGGGTGAACAACTTGTTGGTGCTCAAGCAAGACTAATGAGTCAAGCTATGAGAAAATTATCAGGAGCCCTTGCTAATAATAAATGTACTGCAATCTTCATTAACCAAATAAGAGAAAAAGTAGGTGTAATGTTTGGAAATCCTGAAACTACACCTGGTGGACGTGCCCTTAAATTCTTCTCATCAGTAAGACTTGAGGTTAGAAGAGGCGACCAAATTAAAGATGGCGATAAGATTGGTGGCACTTACGCAAAAGTTAAAGTAGTTAAAAACAAAGTTGCGGCTCCATTTAAATCTTGTGAAATCGAACTCGTATTCGGTGAAGGTATCTCACAAGTTGGTGAACTTGTAGATATGGGTGCAGAAACTGGTATCTTAGTTAAATCTGGTGCTTGGTATTCTTATAAAGGCGATAAGATTGGCCAAGGTAGGGAAAATACAAAGAAATACTTCTTAGAACATAAAGATGTATACGATGAAGTATACGCTTTAGTAAGAGAAGCACTTAATATTCAAAAATAAGGTAAAAAAAGATAAGGCGCAAACCTTATCTTTTTTATATAATATAGATAAAGGTACTTATTTATGAAACACGATATTATTAATTTAAAAGACTTTTATGATTTAGAAGGTGGAGAACTATACACCTATATA
>JAILNJ010000186.1 GCA_024691665.1 Gammaproteobacteria bacterium
TATATAGCACCTATCACATTTGAAACTAAAAAATATTTTATTCAATAGTAACTTTCTTATATTTGATGTATAAAGAATCAAGATTATAAAGGTTTCTAGCTTCTTCGGTCATGATGTTTAAGATGATAGAACCCATATCAATTAAGATCCAACCAGATTCATCAGTACCTTCAATATGATTATATTCAAGCTTTTCTTCCCAAATCTTAGATACGATTGAGTTTAACTCTCTTTTATTGTGGGCAGTACCTACAATAAAATAATCAAAGAATGGAGAAGACATTTCAAGGTCATATACTGACACATCTTCAAGTTTAGTTTCTTTAAGTGCTTTAATTACTTTTTCTAATTCTGTCATTTATTTTACTAATTCCTCAAAATATTTTTTAGTTTCAAATGTGATAGGTGCTATATATCTATTTGCCTCAGTAAGTTCACTTACTACTACATTTATCGCATATAGAACTGCCTTATCTAAAGATTCATTATATGCGATATTTGCGCATATTTTAGATTCTTCAGATGTACGACCTGGTTCAATGAAATCTGCGACATAGATAATCTTTTCAAGTAGAGACATATTAGGACGACCTAATGTGTGATTCTTGATTGCGTTTAATATGTCTTCATCATCAATTCCAATATAGTCCATTGCATAAATATAGCCACTATATGAATGAATTGCGCCACCTGGAAGTTCATCTATAGCATCTGGTCCTAAAGTCTTTGTGATGAGTTCTAATTGCTCATCCATATCCATATTCTTAGTCACATCATGAAGTGATGCGGCAATTCTAGCTTTATCTGGATTTTCATGGTAGATTTCTGCGAGTTTTAGCGCAGAATCTATAACTCCTAGTGTATGGTTATATCTTTTTTTATTAACCATACGTTTTGTGTATGTTAGATAATCTTTACTATAATCCATTAAATGATAGCTTTCCTTACATAGATTCCTACCATTACTGGTGCGTATACTCTAACATAGAATGGTCCTCTTAATGAGATAAAACCAAGTCCTGAAATAACGATATCATGTTTTTCTGTATCTCTAATATGGAATTCAGATACAGCGAACTTAGGAAGATTTTCTTGAGCTGAGAATGGAGGAGTTAAGAGTGAATAAAGTTTAGTTTCATAGAATGCATCTGCGTTTTGAGTCTTACATCTATGAACGTTTAACTTATTAGAGAAATAAAGTGTAACGTTATTCTTTCCACCTTTTTCGCCACTTAGGAAATCAAATCTTGCGAGTCCTCCAATAAATAGAGTTTGTTCAGAATCTAGTTGATATACTAGAGGTTTTACTTCTTTTTGTGGTACAGAAATCTTTAATGATTTCTTTGTTAGGTATCTTAAATATTGATGTCTATTGAGTACTCCCGGAGTATCATAGATTTTAGTCTTTTCATCTAGAGGGAATCCAATGAAGTTTAATGTAGTATTTGGAGCGTATGATACTGTGAGCGGTTCAAGGTCAGTACAATGTAGTCTCTTTAAGAGTTGGTTAATTAATTTAGATTTACCAACGTTAGATGATCCTACTACATAAACATCTCTACCATTTCTAAACTTATGGATAGAGTCCATTAATTCTTCAATATATAAACCTTTTTTAGATGAGATTAATACTGTATCGCATACATTTAATCCTTCATCAATGCACATATTCTTAATCCAAGCTAAGATCTTTTCTTTCTTAACTGATGAAGGTAGTAAGTCAACTTTATTAGCTGCGAGTACTACATCATTTTGTCCAGTTAATCTCTTAATATTTGGAAGGAATGAACCAGAGAAATCGAAGATATCTACAATTAAAACTACAAGTGCGTTTTCATTTTTAATTGTAGAGATTACTTTAAGATAATCTTCTCCAGTAATATCATTAGATATTATTTCGTTATAATTCTTGATTCTAAAGCATCTTTGGCAGATTACTTCTTCACCTTTTTCCTTCTTTTCTTTAAGTACGTCTTCTGGAATATATCCGTCTATACTTTTGTCTTTTGTTTGAATTAAAGCGCCACATCCTGGGCATCTAAGTTCTAGTTCGCTCATTTTATCTTTCCCCTAGTTTTAAATCTACATATACTTCATTCAAATACTTCTTTATACTTCTTAACTTTCTTCTTTCAAAGAATCTATTGATTCTTGTGTACCAATGTTCTGTCTCTGGTCTAATTGGATCAACTAAGATTGAATAAAATCCTAGTTTATTTGCGAATTTTAAGTCAGTCATCACCTGATCCCCAATTAAGACAATTTCATCAGTTGAATACTTGTTATACTTCATGTATTTAACTACTTTACCTGTAAATGGTTTACCTAAATCATATAAGCCATCTACACCAAGCTCCTTCATAAAAGTAGTAACCCTACCTTTATGGTTATTTGATAAGATAGTTATTTTAAATCCTGTGGCTTTTATATTTTCAATGGTTTTTTTGAGTTCATCTGTTGCGTGGTGAGTTTGATAATCCGCTAATGTGTTATCCAAATCAAAAAAGATAATCTTCTTACCTTGTTCTAATAGTGATTTATAATCGATATCTTTTACTATTTTCCTATACTCATTAGGGATATATTTTTGTAAGCCCACAACTAAAACCTCAGGATATTATTATTATATAATATCTGTCTATATGTTTCAATTTTTTTCTATAGG
>JAILNJ010000004.1 GCA_024691665.1 Gammaproteobacteria bacterium
TAATAACCCCTTTCTTGAAGTCTTGCTTGTATAGCTGCAGTCTGTTCTTTGTTTCCTTCAATATAGAAGTATTCAAATCCAGGTCTTCCTCTTGTAATTGCCCATTGGTCCATATCAAAGTCCATATTTGCTATAAAAAGATATAGATGAGTATCATTTCTAATTGTGTATTCCTCTAGATACGATACTCCAGCACCAAATCGAATTTTAACATATCCTTGGTCAACAAATATTGAGTTTTTCATTACTTGTATTACTGTATCTGGTAAATCAATAGCAAATTCATCTAAATAATGAGGATTGTTATAAATATCAGGACTTGAAGGATCAACTCTTCCATTTGCATAAATCGAATTTTCATAAATAAACTTAGTACCATTATTTATGTTAATTACAGTAGTATGGAATTGAGTATCGCTGTAGTATGTTGAAGTAACTTGTCCTAAGTATATTAAATAAGGGTTAGTTTCATTTCCATAATATTTACCATTATTAGACTCAACATAAAGTTTGTTATTACGATTATATTCTTCAAGGCCACTATAGCCGAAAGCAGACTGTCCAATCTTAGTTACTGTATTTGGAATTCTTAGTTTTGTAATATCCTTAAATCCCATAAATTGATACTGTGGTATTTCAGTTAAACTCCAAGAATCTTCCAGGATTATTTCTGTAACTCTCTTGAACTTTAAGTTTGAAGTTTCTTTAATTCTATACACTTCAGTACCATTTGTTTCATCATGAAGATAGAATTCACAACCATAAGTCTTACCAATTGGATTTGCAGATCCCCCTGCGAAATGTTGTGTCTGAATCCAGTCTAATAGATTATATCCATCAAAGTAGAACTTTGAAGAATATGAAGCATAGAATGCACTTTGTTCATATGTTCTTTCAAGGCTTGTTGCATATACTATATCAAGTTTATCTAAATCATAGAATGCGTACGATCTAATTAACGGAGCACCAAATATTTCTATGGTTTCTAAATCTTTACAAAATTGGAAAGCGCCTTGTTGAACTGATTTAATTGCTTTATCAATTACCACTTTCTTAAGACCATCAGTTTTATAGAAACAATATCCGCCAATATGATATCCTGAAGCACCAGTAACACCTAAATCATCTTCAAGCAATAAGATTCCATCAGAAGGAATAGGCTTCTTATACTCTAATAAATGCAATTGTCCATTCTTATCAGGAGCATAAACATAATCATTAGTTTCAACAATTATTGATGGTTCACTTAAAGATGTATGAATTGCGAATACTTCACTAAACGAAGAAGGTTGACTAGATACATTTGATACCGTAAGATCGTTATTTGTTAAATTATAAACCTCAACCAATTGATAACAATTCATAATCATACTATAAGTTCTAAATTGATTCTTAATTGTGCTTGCGAAAGTTAGTTTTCTAAGATTAGTCATTCTTGAAAAACTTGCATAAAAACCAGTAATACCTTCAGGAACAACAAATTCCTTAATAACATCACTAATAAAATCAAAATTACCAACAGATGTCACAGGTCTTCCATTATATGATGTTGGAATAGTTAGAATATCTAGTTCAGCTACTTGCCCATTTTTTGGTAAATAAGCAGTAATTTCATATGATTGGAAATCTGTTGATTCTGTATATTCAAATAAACCGTCTCGAATAACTTCTCTCCATTTAGCATAGATATTGATGGATTGAGTAATTTCATCACCTTCATTTACCTTAGAAGTGAAAGCACTGTCATAGAACCAACCAGCAAATATGAATGTTTTATTATTTGCTTTTTCTTTGGTAATACTTGGAATGCTTGCACTAACAAGTTGAAATCCTTTATCAACAACCAAAGCTTCAACAGCTTGTCCACCATTAGATACAAATGTCACAGTAACTTGATCTTCTTCAGGCACTGTAACTTCTACTTTTGCATATAGATTTAGATCATCCTCAATGTATGAAGTTAAATCAAATTCTTGATTATATCCTGGATCTAAATAGTAACCAACAATCTTATAAGTAACACCATCTCTTACAAAAGTAACACCTGATTGGAACGCTTCAGGAATGTTTGCATTTGTATATCTTAATACAGTAAATCTATATGGCTCATTAAACATTGGACCATTAAGAGTTACAGTGAACTCATTTCTTGTAATTGGAATAGTTGTAGTTGTAGGACGAGTATATAAATTATCATATGAGATAGTTGTTCTAGAACTACTTTGTGTATTTTGTGTATTAGAGTTATCACTACCACCATTACTATTTGTAGTATTAGATGTAGTCTTTAATGCATCTCTACTTTTAACTGCATCATTGTAGTCATTAAAAGAGAGTGTCATCTCACAACCAACTGTGAATAATACACCTAACATTAGTATTAATATTTTAAAGAGATTTTTCTTCATTCGACATCCCTCCTTATAGCCACATTATAAAATATTTAGAATAAATATTCTATTAAGACACAAAAAAGTGGCAGGCGCCACTTTATCTGTTGTCCACCTTTTCAGGGTTCATATCGTGATTTGTAAGTCTATATGAAGCCATTTCTTCATACTTAGTACCCTTCTTTCCATAGTTAACATAAGGGTCAATTGAGATTCCACCACGAGGTAGGAATTTTCCCCAAACTTCAATGTATTTTGGGTCTAAGAGTTCGATTAAATCATTCATAATTACGTTTACTACATCCTCATGGAAATCACCATGATTTCTAAATGAGAATAAGTATAATTTGAGTGACTTAGATTCCACACAAAACTTGTGAGGAATATATGAAATATATATTGTCGCAAAGTCAGGTTGTCCTGTGATAGGACAAAGTGCGGTAAACTCCGGACAATTGAATTTTACGAAATAATCGTTCTCTGGATGTCTATTAGAAAACTTGTCTAATAAACTTTTATCATAGTCTTGAGCATAGTTAGTTTTCTTACCTAAACTCTTTAACCCTTCATTAGTTCTATCCATACTATTTCTCCTCATATTCAATAGGGTCAGTAGCCCCATTAGCTTTAAATGCATTGATTCTATCAATACAAGTTCCGCACTTACCACAAGCTTTTTCATGACCATTATAACAGCTCCAAGTTAAGTGATATGGAACATTAAGTTCAAGACCAATCTTAACAATACCAGCTTTATTGATACCTACAAATGGTCCAACTAAGTCAACTTTCTTTCCAGATCCTAAATAGATAGCATCTCTTATAGCTTTAGTGAATTCTTCTGAGCAATCTGGGTAAGCTCCACCAGCTGCGTCATCTTTATGTGCACCATAATAGATGATGTCACAACCTTTAGAAATTGCGATAGATGCGGCAGTTGATAAGAATAATCCATTTCTAAATGGCACATAAGTTGAAAGCATATCATCATGAAGTTTACTTAATTGATCACTATATTCACCTTCAGGAATTTTAGCGAATTCATTCTTTTCAAGAAGTGAACAATTAGAATATTCAAATATCTTAGATAAGTCTGTGTAGATATGTTCAACGCCATAATAGTTAGCGATTGCTTTAGATGATTCAATTTCTTTAATGTGTTTTTGTCCATATGATACAGAGAGTGCAACTACATTTTCTTTACCATATGATTCAACTGCCATAGCGAGGGCAGTTGATGAATCTAATCCACCTGATAATAATACTAATGCTTTCATTAATTAAATACCTCATCTTTAATTTCTTTTCCAAGTCTTGAATAAGTTACTGTAGTACTTCTCTTCTTGATTCCTCTTGCGCTAACACATGAGTGAGAACCTTTAATTCTTACAAGCACATCATTAGAACCAGTTACTTTAGATACGATATATAAAATATCTGAACCAATTCTCTCTTGGAGTTGAAGACGTTTAGATGCCATATCTGCGATACGTGCAAGTTTTGAGAGTCCAATTACTTTACCATTTGGAATATATGCAATAT
>JAILNJ010000015.1 GCA_024691665.1 Gammaproteobacteria bacterium
GAGTGGTTGTCACAACTTCTATAGTTTGTAGTTGTTGCGGCGGACAATTAAAAGATTATTAACTCAATAATCAAGTAAAATAAAAAAGTTGGATTGTCCAACTTATTTATTAATGTGTTAATAATCTTTTAATTGTCCGCCGCAACAACTACAAACTATAGAAGTTGTGACAACCACTCTTCCACACGATGTACAATTCTTCATTTTTGTCGAGTATAGTCGACAATTTTAATACATTTTTGTCGAGTATAGTCGACAAAACACTAAATATAAAAAAAGAAAAAGCACCCCTCTTTGAGGTGCTTCGGAGAAGAAAAACTATTGAATTGTAATTTGTTTTCTAACTTCTTTCTTTTCTTGTTCTTTTGGAATAGTGATTAACAATTCACCATTCTCAATCTTTGCGGTGATTTCATTTTCATTAATATCACCAACATAGAAAGTTCTTTTAGCTTCATAGTAGTGACGTTCTTTACGAACGAAGTGTTTCTTGTTTTCGTCTTCTTTTTTGCTCTTGTGAGCTGCGATTGTAAGATATCCATTCTCAAGATGAATATTTACATCTTCTTTTGAAAGACCTGGAACATCCATAGTAAGTTCGTAATTCTTTTCGTTTTCTACTACGTCAGTTTTTAAAAGGTTTCTTTCAGCCTTCTCTTCTCTTTTTAAGAACTCTTCAGGGAAGAATGGATCGAATAGGTCAAATCCTGGATCAAAAATACTTAAATCATTTCTCATAATATTTTCCTCCTTTTTATCTTTACACCTATATTATATTCAAATTTTTAGCACTTTCAAGTGTAGAGTGCTAATCTTCACCAAATCTTAACAAAAGCAAAAGAAAAACACTCAAATGAGTGTTTCCTTTTAAGACTACTTTTCTCTTCTTTCTGTGATTCTAGAATCTTTAGCACTAAGACCTCTAATGTAGTTGAGCTTAGCTCTTCTAACTTTACCACGTCTTACTACTTCGATTGAAGCGATTCTAGGAGAATGAACTGCGAATGTTCTTTCAACACCTACACCGTAAGACATCTTTCTTACTGTGAATGTTTCAGATACACCGTGACCTTCAATAGCGATAATGAGTCCTTCATAAACTTGTTGACGGATTTCTTTGCCGCCTTCAACAATTTTAACAGCTACTCTTACTGTGTCACCAGGACGAAGTTCTGGAGCGTCGCTCTTGAGGTATTGAGCAGTAATCTCATCAATTAATTGCTGTGACATACTTTCACCTCTAATAGAATATTACTTTAATCCATTATTCATGTGCATCTGCATATCGGAATAATTTCTTACAGCGTGAATAATATATCATATATATTAATGAAAATCAAGCATTAAAAAACAAGGAGTTTATCCTTGTCTTTTTTCTAATAAATCAGGACGTCTCTCTTTAGTTCTCTTAAGAGCTTCTTCCTTTCTAAACTTATCTATTTCTTTATGATTTCCACTTAAAAGTACATCAGGTACTTTCATTCCCATAAAGTCATATGGTTTAGTATATTGTGGGAATTCAAGTAAATTATCTTCAAATGAATCAGTAGGCGCAGATTCTTCATTATGAAGTACTCCGGGAACTAATCTTGAAACACTATCAACGATTACCATCGCAGGAATTTCTCCACCAGTTAAGACGAAATCTCCAATAGACATTTCAGTATCTACTAAAGATCTTACTCTTTCATCAAAACCTTCATAGTGTCCACATATTAAAATAATATGATTGTATTCTTTTAATTCTTTAGCCTTTTCTTGAGTGTACTTTACTCCTTGTGGAGTAAGTAAGATCTTTAAGGCTTTATCGTATCCTTCAATTGAGTGGAGACAATCATAAATAGGTTCAATCATGAGAACCATCCCAGCTCCACCTCCATAAGGTGAATCATCAACGTTATGATGTTTCATCTTAGAGAATTCTCTAAAATCATGAAGATGTATCTCTATTAAATTGTTGTCTATTGCTCTTTTTAGGATTGAATCTTCAAACATTGGAGATATCATCCCAGGAAAAAGAGTTAATATATCAAATCTAATCATTATATTAATCCTTCTATTTCTTTTAAATAAAGAGTATTTTCATCTTCATTTAATTCTTCTATAAATTCATCTCTAATAGGTACGAGTCTTTCTTCATTATTTAAAGTATTAATAGTTAAATAGTCACCTTGAGGGTACGATACTATATCTTTTACTACTCCTACTTCTTCATATAAAGGAGCTAAAGTAGTTCAATTCTCTAAAGAAGTAGGAGTAGTAAAAGATACAGTATCGTACCCTCAAGGTGACTATTTAACTATTAATACTTTAAATAATGAAGAAA
>JAILNJ010000020.1 GCA_024691665.1 Gammaproteobacteria bacterium
TTAATGTCTTTGATCCAATTAAGTGTAGAAGCTGGGTCTGCCTGGTCAATTACACCATATTCTCCGCAATATAGAGGAACATTATATTTTTCAGCACATTCAACAGCTTCTTTAAATAGATTAATAAAGAAATCTTTCTTAAGCATCTTAAGTGCGTTAGTAGCATCACCAAGTAAACTATATTTAATTGATGGTACATTTTCATATGCGTAGTAGTATTTCTTTTCATCAACTGGATAAGGCATGCCTAAACATAAATCCATCTTCTCCATCCAGTAGGCACCTTGATGACTAAACACCATTGGTTCATAGCAGTGAACGTTAAATACAATATTCTCATCATATGGAGCTGGGATATATTTTACAGCGGTTACTGATGAGTATCCAACACCACCATATAAGATCTTTACTTTAGGTGCATTCTTTCTTATAACTTTAATGCATCTTAAAGCTAAGTCATTCCATTCATCTATTACATCAAAACTTGTGACTTCATTAAGCATTTCAAACATCATCATGTCTGAATACTTGGCATATCTTTTTGATAAATTATCCCAAATATCTAAGAATAAATTTTGAAGTTTAGCATCTTTGAAAAAGTTTGCGGAATACTCAGCGTCATCAAATGTATAGCCTGGAGCTTTGTGCAAATCTAGGACTACATTTAATTCGCATTTTTTACACATCTCGATACATTTATCGATAAATTCATAACCAATCTCAACTGGTTTTTGTGCCTTTTCATCATAGATATTTTCAAAGTCAACTGGTAGCCTTAAATGGTCACAACCAATCTCTTTAATTCTTTTAATGTCTTCTTCTTTAATGAAGTTTTCAATGTGACTTCTTTCTAAACTTCCTTGGCTTAACCAGCCACCTAAGTTTATTCCTTTTTGATATCCTATAAGTTTAATCATTCTTTATAACCTCCTAGAATCTATTCTTCAACTTCACTGTATACGTTTTCGTTAATAAATTCTAGGTTTTTGTCATTTTCTAATGAGAATAAATGAACAAGGTTTCCGGTAAATTCTAACTTAACAGTCTTACCTACATAATCATTATAACCATTAATGATAGGGACGATGACTATAGTATCTTTATTTTGAACTGTCATATGAAGGTGAGCGTTAGTACCCATAAGTTCTGATACATCAACCATGCCTTCAAGGCCTTCTTTACCGATAACCATATGATCAGGTCTAATACCTACACATACATCTTGTGGTTCAATTTTATTAGCTGTAAGACGTTCTTGTTTTGCTTCAGATAGAGTAACTTTATATCCATCAACATCTACCACATATTTACCATCTTCAATCAATAATTTTCCATCGAAGTAGTTCATTTGTGGAGAACCAATAAATCCTGAAACGAATTTATTTCTTGGATAATCGAATACATCTTGTGGTGTACCGATTTGTTGGATAAAGCCATCTCTCATAATAACGATTCTATCGCCAAGTGTCATAGCTTCGATTTGATCATGTGTTACATAAATAAATGTAGTATTAATCTTCTTTCTTAGCTTGATGATTTCAGCTCTCATTTGGTTTCTGAGTTTTGCATCAAGGTTAGAGAGTGGTTCATCCATTAATAATACTTTAGGATTACGTACGATTGCACGACCAATCGCAACTCTTTGACGCTGACCACCTGATAAGCTTCTTGGTTTTCTATCTAAGTATTCTTCAATATTTAAGATTCTTGCTGCTTCTCTTACCTTTTGATCAATCACATCTTTTGGAGTGTGTTTAATCTTTAAAGAGTAAGCCATATTTTGATATACAGTCATATGAGGATATAAGGCATAGCTTTGGAATACCATAGCGATATCTCTATCTTTTGGTTCAATTGAGTTTACAACTTTACCATCAATGATGAGTTCACCTTCGGTGATATCTTCAAGACCGGCAACCATTCTAAGTGTTGTAGATTTACCACAACCAGATGGTCCTACAAGAACAATGAATTCGCCATCTTTAATTTCAAGGTTGAAATTTTGAACAGCAACAACACCTTTATCAGTGATTTGAAGGTTATGCTTCTTTTCAGGTTCACCTTTCTTATTATTCTTAGTTTTTTTCTCCACGTATGGATATATCTTTTTTATATCTTTTAAAATAACTTCAGCCATAATTACGCCTCTCCTATCCTTTTACTGATCCGCTTGTTACACCTTTAATGATTGCTCTTGAAAGGAATAAGTATACAAGCATTACTGGGAATATTGAAATGAAAATAACCATATAAATTAATCCGTTATCCATATTTGCAAAGTCAGCACTTCTAAGCAATGCAAGCATTGTTGGAAGAGTCTTCAATTCTGTCTTTGTGATTAATAGAGTTGGAAGATATAGGTTATTCCATGATGCTACAAATGAGAATATTAATTGAACTGCTAGCGCAGGTTTCATAATTGGAAGGACAATTCTATTGAATGTCATAAATTCACTTGATCCATCCATTCTTGATGCTTCTACTAAATCTAGTGGAAGTGTTGCTCTTAAATGTTGAATCATATAGAAGAATGTTGCCGGAGCTGCAATACCAGGAACGATTAATACCCAATATTGGTTTGTCCAGTGCATTTCATTACACATTTCAAGGAAACCTACTGATGATACTTGTGATGGAATCATCATTATTAAAAGGATGAATGTTTCTACAAACTTTTTACCTTTAAAATTATATGCATATACTCCATATGCAGTTAAAGCTGAGAAATAAGTAGTTAAAACTGATGAGATTGATGCAATAATGAATGAGTTTCTAAGACCTTTTCTTACAGGAGCCATACCACTTAAATTCCACATCTTTTGGAAATTCTCAAAGAAATGTTTTGATGGAATTAGAGTGAAACCTGATTGGATTTCAGCATGACTTCTTGTTGCATTTACAAATAGTAGATAGAAAAAGAATAAACAGATAATTGTAAGGAAGACTAGGAATATATAAACTAAAGTTCTTTCAATTGTAAGTTTAACTTTAGCAGCTTGGTCTGCTTTTCTATCAATAAGTTGATAATTATTACTTTCCATAATACCTCCTAATCATCTTTCCTTCTTATCATTCTAAATACAAGGAAACTTAAACCGCCAGTTATTACAAATAATACAACCGCAACTGCACCAGCCATACCATAGTTATTAGCCGATAAGTACTTATTTAGAAGCATTACAATTGTCATAGTACTAAAGTTAGGTTCTCCGCCACCCTTTGTAAGTAGATAAGGAACGTCATACATTTGAAGTCCACCAATTAAAGATGTAATTAATACATATACTAAAATCGGTTTTAATAATGGTAATGTGATATCAAAGAATACTCTATTTGATGATGCGCCATCCATTCTAGCTGATTCAAATAAACTTTCATCTATACCCATAATACCAGCCATAAGTAAGATTGTGGTATTACCAAACCATAATATAAAGTTCATTGTGGCAACAAGAGTTCTTGTTGACCAAGGATATGTTGAAATAAAGTCGATTGGTTTATCAGCCCAACCCATCATTTGTGCGAGTTGGTTAATTGGACCAACAGTATTGAATAATGCGTAGAATAAGAACGCAAAGGCAGATGCCATGATTAGGTTTGGCATATAGAATACTGCTTTAAAGAAACCTGTTGCTTTAAGTCTTAGTCTTGAACTAGTAAAGAATACAGCAAGTACAAGTGATATTAAAAACTGAAAAACAGCACCCATAAGCCACATAATCATAGTATTAGTAAACGCCTTTACTATCATGACTACGCCATTTTCAGATTTAGTGAATAGTGCTACATAGTTTCCAAAATTATTCCATTTAGGACCAAATACATTTAATCCAGACTCGAAATACTTTTGGAAGCTAAATATAAACGTTTTAATTTGTGGATATAAAGTAAATGCTAGATATACAAGGAAGAAAGGAATGATAAAGATGTAACCCCACTTTGCGTAGCTTACACCTTTTTGTATTCTCTTTTTAGGTTCTGTATCGTTAGATTCAACTTTACGAATGCTCTTTATATTGTCCACAGTTAAATCCTCCCTATGATAATGATAGTAAAAAATGTGGCGGGATATGGTATTATCCGATAGCCGCCACATTCTATCTATTAAGTATTATTACTCAAAAACGATTTCTGGACAATCAATATGTAATTGAGTTTTAAAGTTTGCGATAGCATCTGCTTTTGTAGCAACAGCGCCTTTTAAGAATTCGCCGAATGCTTTTTGTAAACCTTCATTACAATATTGATCATAGATAGTCATACCTTTGATTTGGATTCTCTTAGCTAAATCTAAGTAGAACTTAGTATCGTTTTGGCCGCCTAAGAATGCGTTTCCAGTTCCTTCTTTCTCGTATTCAGCAGCTACTTCTTTGTTAGCCTTTTGGTTGTTAGAGAATTGACCTTCATTCTTAACTAATGCTTTACATACATCTTTATCATTGATGAATGAGTTCATGCATTTACCAACTAGATAGTCATCATTTCCGCCTGCAGCGCCCATTAGCCAAGTTCCGCCCCAGTAGTAGTAAGCTGGACCTTCACAAACTGCCCAGTCACCGAAGCAACCTTTTGTTTCATCTTGAGCATTGCCCATACAGAAGTTATAGTACCAAGCTGGACCGAACCAACAGAATGTCTTACCAGTTGCGAACATTTCGTTTGTACATCCATCTTCCCAAATACCAGCTGTTAATGTATATTCATTCTTAATGAAGTTTTCAGCTTGAGCCATCCAAGCTTCGATTTGTGGATCGAATTGTAACTTGAGGTCATCATTAACCCAAGGTTGAGTAACATTGTTAGAGAATGCACGGTAAGTTTCAGCGAATGAAGAAGTCATATAATAACCTTTAGCCTTCATATCAGCAGCTACAGCATTGAATTTATCCCAGTTAGAGATCTTTTCTTGAACTTTAGCTGGATCATCAGTTCCGAATACAGCCTTAGCGATAGATCTTCTATAGATAACGCCAGCTGGGCAGCATTGGAATGATACGCCTTTAACTACGCCTTTAGAATCAGAAGCAACTTGACTAGTGTATTCATAAGTGTTACTTAAGTTATAAACACCAAGATCCTTAATAGGTGTAGTGTATTTACTGTTAGAGTACTTTAAGATGTAGTCAGCTTCAGCTAAGAACATATCTACTTTTTCATCATCACTAGCTGTTTCATTAGCTTTTAAATGTTGATCTAATGACTTTTGGTATTGTCCACCTTCAGATGGTACGATAGTCCATTTAACTAATTTGCCATCATAATGATACTCTTTTGGTTTTAAAGAATCATCTTTCTTTTCAGCAGCTTCAACGAATTTTGCTCTTTCATCACAAACGTATTTTTCAAAGAAGCCTTTGAATTCTTCGTTCCATGCCATGATATGGAAAACTTTAGAATCAGATTTAGCAGGAGTTTTTCTACAGCCTACTAATGTTAGTGCTGCGAGGGCAGCAAACAAACCTAAAAATAATTTTTTCATTTTTCCTCCGTTTATTATGTTAAAAAAATTATATTTTTGTTTACAATCTTATTTGGTTTAGTTCACTTAAACGTTTAAGTAAACTCAAAAAATTATAAGCCAACAGTTCAAATTTCTGATACCAAAATGGTTAAAATTCTATATGTTTTGGTATAAATTATCAAACCACTAGCTTTCTAGACACCATTATTCTATCAAATGTTAAATAAAATGTAAACGCTTTTTTTTCAACTTCTTAAACGTTTTAGTGTTTTACGTAAAAAAATAACAATTTAATACGATTTCTTTTATAATTTTTATTATAAATCCTACTTTTTCATAAATATATACACGATAAAAATTAGCAAAAATATTTTTTAAATTAATTCAAATTTAGTTTCTTCTTATGCTATTTAGGCAATAAAAAAGACAACGGCTAACCATTGTCTAATTTATATCTTTTACAGTTTGACCTTCTTGTAACCATCCCTTAATAATCATTTGTTCTGGGATAGATGATTTAGGATTCTCTATGATCTCAATTAACTTTCTTGCTGATTGACGGCCGATCTCAACTGAGTCTTGAACGTAAGTTGTTATTATTGGTCTTAATAATCTAGATAGTTTGATTCCATCATATCCAACTATTGAAATATCATCAGGAATTTTTAAACCATTCTTTTCTATAATTGTTATACCGCCAAGTAATGAATAGTCATCTGGATAGATTATTACAGTAGGCCTATCATTAAGGGCTAGTAGTTCTCTTGTAGCTATTGCACTAACTTTAGGTAAATGGTAACGACCTTCTTTAACATATTCTTCTTTTACTTGAATACCATTTTCTTCGCACGCACGATAGAAGCTTGATACACGCTTTTGAGTAACTGATGTTTCATCACCTTTAATAAAAGCTATCTTTTTGTGGCCCATTTTAGCCAAATAGTTAACAATATCCATTTCACCTTGAATATTATCAGATGATACACATGACTTTCCATCAAAGGAATAATCTATAGTTACTGTAGGGATTTCACTATCTACAAGATTAATAACTTCTGGATCTTTAAAGTTTACTGAAGCAATGATTACACCATCTACATTTCTATATTTAGCATGTTCATAGAA
>JAILNJ010000084.1 GCA_024691665.1 Gammaproteobacteria bacterium
ATCTTATCATATCCTTCTTTAGATATTACATTTAAGGCATTATCACTTAAAGATAAAGTTATTTCATCTTTTTCAAGTCTAGTTTCAAGTTCTTTAATAAATTTAAGAACGATTTTCTTTACTGAATCTTCAGTTAATGAATTGAAGTACACTATATCATCAATTCTATTTAAGAATTCAGGTTTAAAGTGAGATTTGAGTTCTCTCATTACTGAGTCTTTATCATTGTTTAAAATATATTCAGAGCCAATATTACTAGTCATAATGATAATAGTATTCTTAAAATCTACTACTCTTCCTTTAGAATCAGTGAGTCTTCCATCATCTAATACTTGAAGTAAGATATTAAACACATCTGGATGAGCCTTTTCAATTTCATCTAGAAGAACTATAGAATAAGGTTTTCTTCTCACAGCCTCTGTGAGTTGACCGCCTTCTTCATATCCAACATATCCTGGAGGAGCACCAACAAGTCTTGAAACACTGAATTTTTCCATATATTCACTCATATCTATTCTAACTATTTGGTTAACACTATCAAATAGATTAAGTGCGAGTGATTTAGCGACTTCAGTCTTACCTACACCTGTAGGACCCAAGAATAAGAATGAACCAATAGGGCGTGATTCATCATTGATTCCCGCTCTGCTTCTTATAATCGCATCACTAACCTTTTCTAGCGCTTCATCTTGACCTATTACTCTTTTTCTTAAATTATCCTCAAGATGAAGTAACTTATCAGTTTCTGATTCATTAAGTTTAGAGATAGGAATATTAGTCCATTTAGATATTACTTCTTCTATATTAGATTCTTTTACTACTTCATCAAGCATCTTACTCTTATTATCATTAGATGCGTTTTTAACTAATTCTTCAAGATGAGGAATTACCGAGAACTTAAGCTTAGACGCTTCAGCGTAATTAGCTTCATTAAGCGCGATCTCTAAATCGTGTCTAGCTTTTTCAAGATCAGTTTTAGCGTTTTTAGTTTCTTCTAATTCTTTCTTTTCTTTTTGCCATTTAGAAGATAAGGTATTAGCTTTTTCTTTTAAAGTAGCTAATTCTTTTTCTAATTTAGATAATCTTTTAACTGATACATCTGAATCATCCTTAGATAAACTAATCTTCTCAATTTCAAGTTGAGCTATTTTGTGATTGATTTCATCTAATTCTTGTGGCAATGAATCTATCTGCATTCTAACACTTGCGCAAGCCTCATCAATTAAATCTATCGCTTTATCTGGGAGAAATCTATCAGTTATATATCTATTAGATAATACAGCCGCACTAACAAGTGCACTATCTAAAATCTTTACACCATGATGGTTCTCATATCTTTCTTTAAGACCCCTAAGTATAGAGATAGTATCTTCAACAGTTGGTTCATTAACCATAACTTTTTGCATTCTTCTTTCAAAGGCTGCGTCTTTTTCAATATATTTACGATATTCGTCTAGAGTAGTTGCGCCAATTAAGTGTAGTTCACCTCTTGCGAGCATTGGCTTTAAGAGGTTAGCAGCATCCATTGCCCCATCAGTTTTACCAGCACCCACAATTGTGTGAATTTCATCAATAAATAGAATTATTTGTCCATTAGATTTATTGATTTCATTTAACACAGCTTTAAGTCTTTCTTCAAATTCACCTCTATATTTAGCACCAGCAATTAAAGATCCTAAATCTAGTTCATAAATTATTTTATCTTTTAGGCTAAATGGAACATCACCCTTAAATATTCTAGTGGCGAGTCCCTCTACTATAGCGGTTTTACCAGTACCTGGTTCACCAATAAGAACTGGGTTATTTTTAGTTTTTCTTGAAAGTATTTGAATTACTCTTCTTATCTCCTCATCACGACCAATTACTGGGTCTAATTTAGAGTTTCTAACATCATCTATTAAGTTTCTACCATATTTCTTTAGTACTTCATAAGTAGCTTCTGGATTAGCGTTATTCACTTGACTTGCCCCTCTTATTTCTTTTATTGCGTTAAGCACATTTTCTTTATTAAAATTATCAACTTTTATTAATTTATTAATAATAGGATGATGATTTTTAAATAAAGATATAATTAAATGTTCAACTGAAATATAGGTATCGCCCATATCTTTCATGATCTTTTCTGCGTCAGTAAAAAGTTCATTCATATATCTAGACATATATGGGTCAGACACATCTTCAACTTTTGGTAAACTATTAAGTTCTTTATCAATTACTTGAATAAAATCATTAGTTGAAACATTTATTTTTCCTAGTATATTTATAAGCATTGATTCTTCATCTTCTATCATTGCCTTAAGCATGTGAGGAATATCTACTTCTGTGTTTTTATATTCGCCCCTTATAGATACACTATCATTCATTATTTTTATAACTTTTTCAGTAAGGTTTTGATTCATAATTACACCTCCTTTATCTTTCTACTATAATTATAGTAAAAAAATTAGCACTTTCAAGTGTTGAGTGCTAATTTTAATAATTTTATCACAATTGAGTTTACTTTTCTTCTTCATCTAAATTCTCATATAAGTAATCTTTCCATTTAAAGTTCTTATATGTATTAACGTGAAGTCTATGCATTTCTTCTACAAGCATTGTAGCTTTA
>JAILNJ010000091.1 GCA_024691665.1 Gammaproteobacteria bacterium
AGTTTAAAACAAAGGTTTGTTATTATATAACAATTTTAAGTGCTTTATGATAAAATTAATATTAGGAGTATTTTATGAGCACAAAGACAGAACTTGAAGAGTATAAAAGTAAAGTCCAAGAGGAACAATTTTTACGTCCTCAGACTCTTGATGAATATATAGGACAAGATAAAATTAAAGACATGTTAAAGGTCTCAATTCTTGCTGCTAAGAAAAGAGGAGAACCAATTGATCATGTCCTACTTTATGGTCCACAAGGTTTAGGTAAAACTACATTAGCTCAAGTAATTGCTAATGAAATGGAATCTGATATCACAGTTATATCTGGCCCAGCTATTGAAAAGACTGGAGATTTAGCTGCGATTTTATCGC
Organism: Gammaproteobacteria bacterium; assembly: GCA_024691665.1. Lineage (GTDB taxonomy): Bacteria > Bacillota_I > Bacilli_A > Izemoplasmatales > UBA1188 > UBA1188. The sequence goes on from JAILNJ010000091.1 coordinate 373, forward strand.
AACTTAAACCATATGATGTATTATTCATCGATGAAATACATAGACTTCAAAAAGTAGTTTCTGAAACTTTATATAGTGCAATGGAAGATTTTGTGATTGATATCGTTATCGGTCGTGATACTGATGCAAGAACTATTAGATTAGATCTTCCTCCATTCACATTAATTGGCGCAACAACGACTTACGGAATGCTCGCAGGACCTCTAAGAGATAGATTTGGTTCTACATTTAAACTTGATTTCTATAGTGTAGATGAACTTAAACAAATCTGTGAAAGAACTGCAAGAATCTATGGAAATATCATAGATGAAGCTTCTGCGATTGAAATTGCTAAGCGTAGTAGAGGTACTCCAAGAATTGTAAATAGAATATTTAAGAGAGTTAGAGATTATGCAGATGTTACTAATGAAGGAAAAGTAACATATGAGATTACTCTTAAAACTTTAGACAACTTAAATATTGATGAATTAGGTCTAGACGATAAGGATAGACAATATTTACTAACTATTATTAAAAACTTCAAAGGTGGACCAGTTGGTGTAGATAACCTTGCATCTGCCTTAAGCGAAGATAGACTTACTATTGAAAATGTTTATGAACCTTACTTAATTAAAGAAGGATTTGTTCAAAGAACAATCAGAGGTAGAGTAGCTACTGAAAAGGCATATAAACATTTAAACATTAAATACAACACAGGACTTTTTAGTTATGAAGACTAGTGATTTTGATTATTATTTACCCGAAGAATTAATTGCACAAACACCACTTAAAGATAGAACTTCATCAAGACTTATGGTTCTTGATAGAGAAAAACAAGAAATAAAAGAAGATCATTTCTTTAATATTCTTGATTATCTACCTAAAAACGCAGTGCTTGTTATAAACAATACAAAAGTTGTTCCAGCTAGAATTATTGGAACTAAAGATATTACAAATGCTAAGATTGAACTCTTACTTTTAAAAGACTTAGGTAATAAAAAGTATGAGTGTTTAGCTAAACCTCAAAGAAGATTACACGTTGGAGATAGAGTATTATTTGGACAAAATAATGAACTTATCGCCACAATCCTTTCATTAAAAGATGAAGGAATTGTTGAAGTAGAATTTGCTTACAATGGAATCTTCTATGAAGTATTAGATAAAATTGGTGAGGTACCACTACCTCCATATATTCATGAAAAACTTGAAAATAAGGATAGATACAATACTGTATATTCTAAAAAAGAAGGATCAAGTGCAGCTCCAACTGCAGGGCTCCATTTTACAGAAGATTTACTTAAAAAGATTAAGGAATCGGGTATTGATATCGTTGAAGTTACTTTAACCATCGGTCTTGGTACATTTAGACCTGTTAAAGTAGATGATATTGAAAAGCATGAAATGCATAGTGAATTCTATTCAATTTCAGAAGATGCAGCTAATTTCTTAAATAAAGCAAAAGCTGAAGGTAGGCCAATTGTTGCTGTTGGTACTACATCTGTTAGAACTCTTGAATCTAACTTTAAGAAGTTCCATAAGTTTGAGAAAGAGTCTACAGACACTAAGATTTTTATCTATCCAGGATATAAATTTGAAGCAATTGATGGACTAATTACAAACTTCCATCTACCAAAATCTACATTAATTATGCTTGTATCAGCTTTAGCTGGTAGAGACTTTATATTAAAGGCATACAACCAAGCAGTTGAAGATAAATTTAGATTCTTTAGCTTTGGCGATGCTATGTTTATTAAGTGATTATTATGAAACCATTAAAATTTGAAGTACTAAAGGAATCAAAAGAATGTGGCGCAAGACTTGGTAAAATGACCTTAACTTGTGGCACTTATAATACACCAATTTTTATGCCTGTTGGAACTAAAGGCGATGTTAAGTGTTTAACTAATGAGGAAGTTCATGAAGTATCTAATGGCTTAATTCTTGCTAATACTTATCATTTATTCTTAAGTCCTGGAATGGAACTACTTAATAAAGTAGGTGGACTTAAGAACTATTCTAAATGGGACGGTGCATATTTAACTGATAGCGGAGGCTATCAAGTATTCTCTCTTTCTAAAACCAGAAAGATTGAAGAAGAAGGTGTTTATTTTAGACACTATAAAAATGGTTCAAAACTATTCATGAGTCCTGAAATCTCAATCCATATGCAGAATGCGATTGGTTCAGATATCATGATGAGCTTTGATGAATGCCCTCCATTTGATTCATCATATGAATATATGAAGGCATCATGTGAAAGAACTATTAGATGGGCTAAAAGAGGTAAAGAAGCTAACCTTAATCCAGAACGCCAAGCTTTATTTGGAATTGTTCAAGGTGGCCCATATGAAGATTTAAGACAATACTGTATTGATGAATTATCTAAGTTAGATTTTGATGGATATTCTATTGGTGGACTTGCGGTAGGTGAATCACAAGAAGATAGAATAAAATCTCTTAATTTTTTAAGAGACCATATGCCAAAAGATAAACCTAGATACTTAATGGGTGTTGGAACTCCAGATGATATTCTTTATGGAATTGAAAATGGAGTAGATATGTTTGACTGTGTAGAGCCAACTCGTATAGCTAGACACGGCGTAGCCATGACATCAAACGGAAGAGTATTAATTAAAAACAAAGAATATGAATATGATTTCGGTCCACTTGATCCTGAGTGTGATTGCGAAATATGTAAAACATATTCAAGAAGTTATATTAGACATCTTTTTAGAGAAGATGAAATGCTATCACTTAGAATGCTAAGTTATCATAACTTATACTTCTTAAAGAAGTTAACTGATAACGCTAGAGAAGCAATCAAAGAAGAGAGATTCCAAGAATTTAAAAAAGAATTTTTATTAAAGTACTATAAGAGGAGTGAATAGATATGTTTAATGATGATGAACAATTTGTAAAAAGAGAAGCCGTTATCAAAGTAATCGGTGTCGGAGGCGGAGGCGGAAACGCTGTAGACAGAATGATTGAAAATGGTGTAAGAGGTGTTGAATTTGTAAGTATCAACACTGATTTTAGCGTACTTCAATTATCTAAAGCTGATGAAAGAATTTTAATTGGTAAACAAACTACTAAAGGTTTAGGAGCAGGAACTGACCCTAAAACTGGTGAAAAAGCCGCAGAAGAACAAATTGATGAAATTAGAGAAGTATTATCAGGAACTGATATGGTATTCATCACAACTGGTATGGGTGGCGGAACTGGTTCTGGTGCTACTCCAATCATCGCAAGAGTTGCTAAGGAAGAAATGAACATTCTAACTATTGGTATTGTTACAAAACCATTTGGTTTTGAAGGTACACCTAGAATGATTGTTGCTGATGAAGCTATTAATAAACTTCGTCCTTATGTAGACGCTCTAATCGTTATTCCTAACGATAGATTACTCCAAACTACACAAAGAGACACATCATACCTTGAAGCATTCAGACTTGCTGATAATGTAATTCGTCAAGCCGTTCAAGGTATCGTTGAAATCGTTCATGTACCTGGCGTTATTAACGTTGACTTTGCTGACGTTAGAAGACTCCTTGAAAATGCTGGTACAGCTCTAATGGGTATCGGTGCTGCAACTGGTTCGCAAAGAACTAAAGATGCTGCAATGCTCGCTATCAAATCTCCACTCCTTGAATCATCTATCTCAGGTGCAACTACTGCCATCATTAATATTTCATCATCTATTAATCTATCACTCTATGAAATACAAGATGTTGTGCGTGAAGTAAAGAGTGCTGCTGGTACTGGTGACCTTACAGTTAAGACTGGTCTTGTTGTAAACCCTGAACTTGGTGATGAAGTTATCGTAACTATTATCGCTACAGGATTTAAAGAAGATCCATTCTTAAAGATTAATACTCAAACTGAAGACTTCTCAGAAGCTGAAATCGAAGAAGAAATCGAAACTTATGACAACCAAGGAAAAGACTCTAAAGGTTGGAGAGGACTCTTCGGAGGCGGAAAGAAGAACAAGAAAGAAAAGAAAGACAAGAAAAAAGACAGCAAAGATGATCAAATCCCATCTTGGCTTCAAAGAAAATAAAAGAGGATATTAATTGGAAATTAATCAATATCTAGATTCTGTTGATTTAGCCTTAGTTAAAGAATATGAATCTAAATTATCAACTTCTAAAATTCCACAAGATAACGCAAAAATGTACAATAGGCTTATTAGTTCTAATGAGCCTACTTTTACATACCTTTATTTTGCTTATCTTGTAAAGACTAGATATGATGATGAGAATATTGATTTTGAAGATAAAGATTTACTCGAACTTGGAAGAAATAACTTATTTATTGATTCGCTACTATTAAGAAACATAGTTGAAAACGATAAAGAATATTTAGACAAGATTTCAATTTATAAATCATTAGCTCCAATGCTTTCAGCATTTAAGATTTTGATGGAAGAAAATGACTTAAAAGAACTTAGATATTTATATGCTTGTCTTTTAGCGTTAGACCTTTCAGTAACTCAAAATCTTGATGAAGCTTTTGACATTTTCTTTAATCTTTATAGTGAAGGCCATGTAATGGCTTCTGTGAAGCTCGCAGAGCTCATTATGAAGAGAAATGACTTATATAGTGAATACAATGATGAACTATTCAGAATCTTAAGATTTGCCTGTGATCATGGTGCAAGATATGCTTACTATTTATATAGCGAAGTTTATCAAGGCAAACCTCTTGAAGCTTATAGAGATGATAAGTTAAGCCAAAGATATTATGAGAAATATTTATCTTTACTTGGCAAACAAGACAAAGAAGAAAACAATAAAGACGTTATTACAAAGATAGAAGAAACCATCCCTGAAGTTGAAGATATTGAACCAACTGTCTATGATAAGTATCCATTCTTAAAAGAATATATTAGCGTAAAGACTCCTAAGGATTCATACGTTGGTGCACTTAGATTCTTAGACTATAAAGTTAAACAACAATATCCACTTTTCTACTATATGGAACGTGCAAGAATCATGTTTAACTTAGGTGAAATTCCAAGTGCTAGATTATCTTTAAGAAAGGCTGAAACATTCTTTACTGATGAAATCAGAAATAAGAATGCATTAGAGTTAGGTCTAATGTATTATAGACTTAAAGAATACGATGATATGCTTCCTTTATTAACTCAAGTTGCCAGAACTAATAAAGAAGCTTTAGTATGCTTAATTAAGTACTTTGAAGAGATTGAAGATATAAACAATATTAAGAAATATTATTTATACTACACAATCTATAATCCTAATGCATATTACCATCTATATAAGCTCACAATGGAACAAAATGACTATCAAGAAGCTATAAGCTATCTTGAAGAAGGTTATGCTATTTCATCTCCGCTTTGTACTAAAGAATTAGGTGAATTATATTATCATGGTGATTATGTTCAAAAAGACATTAGAAAAGCTACTGATTACTTCTTAGAGGGCTATAAACTCAGGTCTAACGTATCTACATATTATCTTGGAAAAATCTTATTCTATGGTGAAGGATGCGTTGAAAATAAGAAGAAAGGTAAAGAGTTAATCAATAAAGCGTTATCACTTGGATACGTTGATAAAGAAGGCGATATCTATGAGATTCTTTATCATAACCAACTTAGAAACCAAATCAAATATTTAAAGAAGATTTATCTTGAATATAAAGACTTTAAGACAGCAATTATTCTAGCTAAGTTATATTACGACCACAAAAACTATAAGAAGGCTGTGAAGTACTTTAAAGTTGGACGTAATCATAACGACGCAGAATCAATGTATTACCTCGCAATGTTTTATAAGAATGGCGATGTAATTGATAGAAACTTCTATAAGGCATATGATCTCTTTAAAGAGTCTTTATCACTTGGTTATAAGAAGAGCCAAGTAGAACTTGGAATCGTTGCATATAGACTTAAAAAATATGATGAAGCTCATAAGAATTTACTCCTCTCAGATAATAAGACTGATGAAGCATATGAGATTCTATATAAACTTCATGATCAAAAGTTAATTGAAAACTCAAACACTAAAGATGCTAAGTATTTCTTAGGTCTATCAAAGGATACAAAAAGGAGTAATAAGTAATGAACTTTCTACTTGTAAATGATGATGGAATAAAACATAAAAACTTGATGCTAACTAAAAAGGCATTAGAACAATTCGGAAAAGTATATGTTGCATCTCCTTCATCAGAAAGATCTGGTGCATCTATTGGAATATCTATTTTTAAAGGCACAAGATATCATGTAATTGATGATTCTACAATCACAGTTGATGGAAGTCCTGCGGATTGTACATTTGTTGGATTATATCACTTTGGATTTGACACAATTGATATAGTAATTTCTGGAACTAATAGTGGTAAGAAT
>JAILNJ010000098.1 GCA_024691665.1 Gammaproteobacteria bacterium
ATTCTTAATTTAAAGGACTGTCCTAAAGAGGAAGCTAATCAAATGTTATTCTTCCTTGAAGGCGTAAATTACGCTACAGATGGATATCCAATAGTATTAGGTGATAGTTTATTCTTACTAGCTACAAAAAGAGATTTAAAAGATCCAGATATCAAGGCTTTTGTTAAGTATTATACAGAGGACTAAACTTGGAGTTTTTAAGAATTGCATTATATGTGCTTGGTATTGTTATCTATGCATATACTGGAATAGTCTTTATTACGTTTATTTTAGGCCTGTTCTATAGAGTTAGAATTACCAAGTTCTATTACATATTAAATATAATCTGTTATCCATTTAATAGAATATTCATGGGAAGACTTATAGTTGGAGGAATATTAGATATAGGTGGAACTATCGGATTATTAATGTTATCAGTTATATCTCAGTTTTTTATTAGTTTATCATTTAGAATTTAGGAGGATTCTATGAAATTAAATAAATATATTGACCACACTTACTTAAAAGCTATGGGTGGTAAAGAAGTAATCGAAAAATTATGCGCTGAAGCAAGAGAATATGATTTCAAGAGCGTATGTGTAAATCCTTGCAATGTAGCTTTGGCTAAAAAGTTACTTGAAGGTAGTGATGTATTAGTTTGTACAGTAATTGGTTTCCCTCTAGGACAAAACACTACAGCAACTAAGTTATTTGAAACCAAAGAAGCTATCGAAAATGGTGCAAGAGAAATTGATATGGTTATTAATGTTGCTAAACTTAAAGATCAAGATTATGACTATGTTAAGAACGAAATTAAAGTATTAAAAGATGCATGTGGTTCATTAACTCTTAAGGTTATCATTGAAACATGCTATTTAACTAAAGACGAAATTAGAAAGGTATCTGAATTAGCATTAGAAGCTGGTGCAGATTTTGTCAAAACTTCTACAGGCTTTGGAACTGGAGGTGCATTAGTTGAAGATGTAGCCATTATGAAGTCAGTTGTAGGAAATAAAGCACACGTTAAGGCATCTGGCGGTGTTAAAACATATGCAGACGCTATGAAGATGATTGAAGCAGGAGCAGACAGAATTGGTACTTCTAATGGTATCGATATCATGAAAGGAGAATAGTAAAAATGTCAACACCTCATAATTTAGCGAATCCTGGAGATATAGCAAAAGTTGTATTAATGCCAGGTGATCCACTAAGAGCAGAATATATAGCTAACAAGTATTTAACTGATGTTAGAAAGGTTAATTCTGTAAGAAATATGTTTGCCTTCACAGGTAAATATCAAGGCAAAGAAATAACTGTAATGGGTTCTGGTATGGGTATGCCAAGTATTGGTATCTATTCATATGAATTATTTAAGTTTTATGGTGTAGAAGCTATTATCAGAATTGGTTCAGCAGGTTCTTATACAACTGATTGTGATTTATTTGATGTAGTATTAGCTGATTCAGCATATAGCGAATCAACATTCGCAAAAGTATTCTGTGGAGAAGAAGGCGATGTCATGAAACCTTCTAAAGAATTAAACGATGTTATTATCAGTACTGCTGAGAAATTAGGCAAAAAGATCCATCTAGGTTGTATCCACTCATCAGATGTTTTCTATCATACTAATAATGAATATACAAAGAAAGTAGAAGAACATAAATGCTTATGTGTTGAAATGGAATCATTTGCATTATTCGCTAATGCTAAGTTCCTAGGTAAGAAAGCCGCATGTATCTTAACAATCAGTGATTCATTAGTTAATCATACTGAGACAACAGCTGAACAAAGACAAAATTCATTCAACGAAATGATGGAATTAGCTTTAAATTCAGCTTTAAATATTTAGTATAAAATTGTCAATACTTATATAATTGTAAAATAGTCTAGTTAACAGATTTTTAGTAAAATAAAGCACACGTAACTAGACTTTTTTATTGTATAGATTATTTGGTTATGTATAACTAATTAAATTAATAAACAAAATAAAAGCGCATAAAAATGCGCTATTAATGTCAAATATTCTATTTATCTATTATTATCTGTCAAAGAAATTTAAGCAATCGTTATATACTCTTTGTCTATCTATTTCATTGAGTACTTCATGTCTCATATTATCGTAAACAATTGACTCGATGAACTCATAATTGCACTTTTTATATAAATCAACAGTAGTTTTAATGTCTTTTCCAAAGTTAGATAGTGGATCTTCAGCACCGGCTATAAATAAAATTGGTGTAGTTTCGTCGCCTTTTTTAATTTTGCAGCACTTTCCAACATAATTTATCCATGAGAACATGCCTTGATAAGCAGAAACAGTGAAGTCTTCACCACAAATTGGTGAGTTCTTATAGTAATCAGCTATAACCTTATCATGTGTAATCCACATCTCATCAGGTTCTAGGATACCTTTCTTGATCATTTTCTTAGGAAGACCGCCCATTCCAAGTTCATTTAGGAGTGGTGAAATTCCCTTTTTTCCTCTAAATACTCGTGTAATTCCGCTAATGCACTTAGCTGCGCCTGTGATGATTCCAGGCATTGTTGTTGTACCAGAAATGATTGCTTTTGCATATGATTTAGGGTAATCAATTAGTAATTTTCTAGCTAAGAAAGAGCCCATAGAGTGACCAATTAAGTATAATGGAAGCTCTGAATAATGCTCTTCAGCATAATTCTTAGTTAAAACGAGAGATTCAAAAGCCTCTTTTTCTTCGAAATAGATATAGTTTTCAGGAGCATGTGAACTCTCTCCATGACCTAAAAAATCACATCCTAGTGCGATATATCCATTTTTATTTAAATAATTTATAAAGTCTTCATATCTTGTTAAATGTTCGGAAGCACCGTGTACTACATGAACCACGGCTTTTGGATTATTTACTTCGTCATATATATAAACAACCACATTACTTCCCTTAGATG
>JAILNJ010000187.1 GCA_024691665.1 Gammaproteobacteria bacterium
TCACAATTATTAAGTTCTTATGGTGGGTAATTAAGAAGATTCTATACGCTATATTCTTAAGAGATAAAAAGGAATTTGAAGGTATTAGAAGAGGAAGACTTGTAGGTTCAGTTGTGGGCCTTATGTCAGGTATCCTTACAATGTTTGTAATGATGGTATATATCACAGGTGTAATGTCACTTGTAAGATATACTGGTGAAATTAAACGTATTGAAGATTCAGCTCAAACTGAAGAAACAGAAGAAAACACTACTCAAGAGACTTCTGAAATTGAAATAGAAAACTATACTATTAGATTATCTGATGAAGAAGAAGGTAGAGAGGGTGAAGGAAATGGGGAAACTAACTATGCTCTTCAAGCCGTTGAATACGTTCAAATGGTATCTAAGAGACTTGTTAACTTCACTATGTGTTGGACTGATAACTTCTATGTTAAAACCGTAAATAATATTGAAATTAAACTAGACACAGGAAACCTTGATGATGAAGGTAAGCCTGTATATGTTACTGAAAATGTACTTGATGCGACATTCGATACACTTGTAAGAATGTCTTATGTATATGAAGAAACTGATGAAGAATCAGGAAATAAATACAAACTTACTGTAAGAGTTAACTTGGTTTCTGAATTAAATAACGTATTAAATGGTGTTTTATATCTAATTGATGATGAAAACGTCATTGATTCAGAAGGTCACGTTGATGTATCTAAAGTTAACCCTGGAAGAGTGGAAGTTGCATTCTCTAAGCTTTCTGAGATTAACCTAGTAAAAGTCTTAGTAACTGTAGGTGTTGGCACAGCCGCAAAACAATACCTCGGTGAAGAGATTACTGAGGCTGAAGTTAGAGATTTAGCCCTCGCTGATTATGCTGGTGATATCGGAAGTCTTGGTCAAGCATTCGCAGGACTCTTTGAACTTGGTATTGGTTCGTTTGTTCAAGATATGATTACTAATCGTGATATGGGTGGAGTTGCTCAAAAGTTCTTAATGGCTTTAACTCCAGCTAAACTTGAAGGTGAAACTGACCTAGAATACGATCAAAGAGTAGCAAAAATTAGAAAAAAAGTAACTGATGCATTTGGTGATTTAAAGATTATAAAGAATGCATCTAAAGTAGGAATTAAATTCCTTGCTAATAATACTTTAAAATCATATATAGAAGAATTAGGTTTAAATGAAAATGACGCTAACGCTGTTACTAATGGTCAAACACCTAAGTCTTATATTCAAAATTTAGTTGATTCAGTATCACTCTCAGAAGATATCGGAACTATCTTCAAGATGCTATTTGATACTGTTGACTTTAATGGTGGTAATAAAGCAAATATTGCCTTCTTAATGGCTAATTATTCACGATTAACTGAAGCTCTAGAAGAAGATACAGAAAGAAATCTTTCAATGGATGATATTTCATCTTATATGAATGTCTTACTTGCAAGATTATCTGATTTAACATTTGTAAATTCACTTCTTGATATTGGTGTTAAAGCATTAACTATTAAGCTAGAAGGTAATACTTATTCTCAATATCTAACAAACGATAATATCTATGGTACAGATGGTATTAACTGGAAACAAGAACTTGGTACTAAGATTCCAAACCTCGTTACTGCAATCGTAGATGCTGATATTTTAGGCCTTGTTATGGGTGAAGGTGACCTAATGACAAAAGTATGGGATAAAGCTATCGCAGAGCCTGGTCTTGAAGGATATATCACTCCAACAATTAACGCATTATTTGACCTTAAAGTATTATCTAATTTCAATGACGCATCTTTAAGAGATTTACTCGATCAATATCTAGGTTCTATAGATATGGGAGGTTTAAAGATTGTAATCTCTGATAAGTTGGGTACTGAAGGCCATAGAATTAAAGATGAATTATTGAATTTAGTAGGCCTTGTTGATGATATTACTAAGAGTGCTCATTTAAAAGGCGCAAATAACTTTAACGAAATCTTTACTACGGTTAAATACCTAATCTATGGTGTTTCTGGAGTAGATGCTAAGAAGATTGAAAACTCGACTATTTTAGGTCCTTCAATCGTTAACTTCCTCGCATCTAACTCAATTGAAATGATTAAATCACCATTCATTTATGAAGATAAAGCGTGGTATTCAACATATACAGAAACTGGTGAATACGCTACATATGGTGAATTATATAACTTAATTGAATCTATTAAGACTGTCGCAACAAACGACGAATTAATCCATTTATTTGATGATACAGAAGGATTTGATCCTCTAAATATCATTAAGAG
>JAILNJ010000057.1 GCA_024691665.1 Gammaproteobacteria bacterium
AGGTAAGTATTTCTTTAATAAATCACTAGTTATAAAACCGTGTTCATATCCATCTACAAATTCATCAGATAAAACTGTAATAACTTTGATTCTATTATCATTTATTTTAGAGAAATCATACATTATGTTTTCTCTTTTTCTTACACCATAGAATAGTGTTAGATTAAAATCATCACTACCTTCAAGTAAAGATAAAACCATTGAAACAAATGGTGTAACACCAGATCCACCGGCAATACCTACTATGTTCTTGCTGTCTCTTAAACTATCATAGTAGAAATCACCACTAGCCTCGCCAATCATTACTTTTGTACCAACCTTAATCTCATTACATAAATAATGAGAGAAGAATCCAGCATCTTGAACGCATATTTTAATAATTCCATCAAGCGCTTCAAGTGGAGATGAGAATATTGAATATGGTCTAGTTACTATAGACTCGCCTATTTTAGACGATACTGTAATGAATCCTCCCGCTTTAAAATACGGGAACCTTTTGTTTTCAGATAATGATTTGAATGTGAGAACCTTACTATTATATGTACAGTTCTCTATTTTAATTAATTCCGCAGGAATGTATCCTGGGTGTAGAGCTTTAGCAAGTTCATTAACATTATAAGTTTTTGGAAGAGGAGTAGAAGGAGAATTATCAATAGCTTCTCTTCTAACATTAGCGATGTTCAATCCTTTTTGAACATCTACCATAGGGTTTTCGTTTCGTTTAAACATTCTACATTTCCTCCTTTTCCATATCATTTAGAGTTCTTCTAGCTTCATTATATCCACTGGTGTATGCGGATGGATAACCGATTTCTCTTTCACCATATGCACCACCTATTCTTAATCCTGGGATGAATGCATCTTCATTAACCATCATAACTCTAGCCATTAGACCATCTTTATATGTTCCTTCATATCCATAGATAGTTCCTTGTGGATGACCACAGTATCTTGCATATGTAATAGGAGTTGCAATAGCGATTTCTTCAATATGTCCTTTGAGTGTAGCACCAGTTGCTTTCTCAAATTCATCAATGAACTCACTTGCGATTTCATTTTTAAGTTTATAGTATTCTTTTTCAGTTACATCTTTCCAAGCGTCATCAAAATATAAACTAGTCATATAAAGAATAGTAGTACCATCTGGTGAACAACCTGGGTTTACGTTATTTAAGCAACAAGTTGCTTGACCAACATGATGATGAAGATTACTCATTTCGTTATACATCTTAACTGAATCAGAAGAATTATAAATGAAATATGAATGTTCATTAATTCCTAGTTCTTCAGGAGAACCGTTTAAACCTAAAAAGATTGTGAGACCTCTACCCGCAAACTTTCTAAAGTTGCAGAGTTTAATTGCTCTTTCAGGAATATATTTAGGATCTATCATATTTGAATAAACATTATGTGGCGAACAGTTTGCGATAACGTGTTTAGTTTCAATCACATTACCATTTACAAGCTTAACACCTGATACATGGCCATTTTTATCACATAATATCTCTTTTACTTCGGTATTAAAGAATATATCTCCACCTAGTTCATGAATTCTTTTTTCAAATGCTAAAGACATTTCATGGCTTCTATATTTAGGTACTGTAGCTCCAACATTATAGTATGAATAAGTCATATTAGCATAGTGAACAAAGCTCATATTATCAAAATGAACTCCTAAATAACTCCAATATGCGCTTAAAACATTCTTAATTATTTCAGGTGTATGTAGTGATTCAAATACTTCATTAACAGAATAAGAAGAAACAGCTAAATAATCATAGTATTTAGTTTTCATTACTTCTGGGTCTGGCTTACCTTTTGATTGGCTAATATAGGCAACTGCTTCATATACTAGTTGTGATAAATCTAGTATTTTCTTAGCTTCAAGTCCACCATTTTCACACAATGTATCACAAGCTTTAATAATATTATCAATGCCAAAAGGAAGAATAAAATCTATTCCTTCCTCTTTAGATATTAATCTATAAGCATTTTTAACTTGTAGCCATTCAATTAAATCACTGACGCCGAGCTCTTCAAATAGTCTTTGGGTTCCGCCACTTTGTCCTTTGGTTCCAACACCATTTAGTTCATGAAGCGATGCTTCAAACTCAAATCTACCTCTAACAAAAGAAGTAGCAAAACCACCAGGTATGTTATGTTTCTCACATACTAGACAGCTTTTTCCCGCTAAAAGTATTTTAACAGCAGCAGCAAGACCACCATTACCAGCGCCAATTATTACGCAATCATATTTTTTCATAATTAATCAATAAATACTTCGTATTCCTTTACATTTTTTACTACATCGCCATCAATTTGAAGCGCACATGGCTCATCAAATTCAACTTTGAAATGATGACCTTCTCTACTTTCAATCCATTTCTTACCATCATGTTTACCTTTTGAGAATGTTGGGAACTTTAAGAGAGTAGTAATTCTACCTTTACTTGATAATGTAGTAACAGTACAAGTATGTCCTTCATTTAGTCTGTTTTGTTTTGGTGCAGCCATCATGCCTCCGCCATAATACTTACCAAACATAGTACTTGATAGCCATACATTTTTATATGTCTTAGTTTCACCATCAACAGTAACAGTAGCATTCTTTACATTGAAATCACCAAGAAGAAGTTTAACTGCAATCTTAGTGTAGTCAATAACTGCACTTGGGTCTTTTTCTCTAATTTCATCACCAATCATGCAAGTATCACCATCGATACCATATCCGATACCATTTAAGAATCTCTTTTCAATTCCATTAACTTTTACAAGTGGTAGATTCTTTAAGAAAGGAGCAAAGTCTACTTTGCCATCTTTTTCATATTCCTCTACATC
>JAILNJ010000013.1 GCA_024691665.1 Gammaproteobacteria bacterium
AATATAACTAAATCAATCTTTTTCTCATCTTTAATCTTCTTTGCAATAAGCGCAAATACAACACAAAGAGCAATACAAATTATAAGCCATAAAATATGGAACCAACTAAATATACCAGGGGCAAAACCATCACCAGTTTGCCATTTCCAATTCGCTAACTTTTCAAACATTTTTATTCACCATAAATTAAAAGTACTTCTTTTGCATACAATTGACCAAGCTTTAACATGCTTAATGCATCATAATGACCAAGGTCTGGTTCATAATATGGTTCATTCATAGTTGTTAAGCCATTTTCAATTGTTGGGAAATATATATTATATTTAGATAGCTTAGCTATCTTTTCTTTACTTTTATTTATTGTTGGATATCCAGGAAGACAATAAGGACTATCTGATATTCCTGCATCAATAAAATAAATATTTTCTTGTTTTGAATATTTATTAAAGTCTTCTCTTAAGAATGAAATAAATGCAACTTGATTATTATAATATCTTAATGAATTGTCTTCTGCAGTATCTGATTCTCCTTGCATCCAAAGAATCGCATCAAGTGAAATATCATAATTCATTGATTTTAGATAATCTAGATATAAAGTGGCGAAGTTTTTAAAATCATTATAGATTTCGCCTCTTTTCTTATGGCGTAGCCAATGCCAATTAAGTGAATATCCAGACATTGAATATTTAAGAATAAATACTTTTTTATTGATATTAGCTTTTGTTAATTCATCCGCAAGTCCAACTTCAGGACCAAATTGTAAATCTGTTGAACCACACATTAAGTCAACTTTCACAAATGAACCATTTGATGTAGTTCTTCCATTATCTAGATTAAAATTAATTAATATATTTTCATATCCTTCTTGATATCTATTGAAATCTTCTTCAGTTACTTGATCTTTAAGATAACTAGTGATTGAGCAACCTGTACAATTTGATTGACCTATCAATATTAAAACAGATGCTTTTTCACCATTACCATCTTTAAGTCCATTACCTTCTGGAAAGTCTTGTGCTAAACCAATATCATATATTGATTCATCAATCTTTTCTTTACATCCAAAAAGAACTAAACAAAATATAATTATTAAAAATATGTTTAAAACTTTTTTCATTCTTGGTCATTCCTTTTTTAATATATTGATTTACCTAAATTGAATTTAGGCTCTCAAATAAAAAGAATAATACATAATAGTATCACTCTTTAAAGTCATATTGGTGGAGCTGCGGGGAATCGAACCCCGGTCCAAAATAACGTCCTACCTACTTTCTACATGCTTATCTAGAGGAAGTAAAATGAATAACTATCTAGCTAATTAATCAAGTTTTGTCTTTTAGTCTTAGTACTATAGCCAAAGACGAACTATAATAAGCATCCTATTATCTTTAGCCCGCTATAACTCATAGGAATAGTTATAGAAGACTGCAATAAACTAGATTGCGAATGAATAATTAGGCTTAGCGTCTAATTTAATTTTGGATTTTCAGTTCTCCCGAACGCATGCTTATAGATCCCCAGTTACCCTGTCGAAACCTTATACAACCCCATTTTGTTTAAGTGCCTTTTGAGCACTTAACTTTTCTTCCCTCTTTTTCTCATCTTCTCTCTTATCATAGAGTTTCTTACCTTGGCATAATGCGACTTCAATCTTTACAAGGCCAGCTTTTAAATAAAGCTTAAGAGGGATTATAGTTAGACGTTCTTCTTTCTTAAGTCTATAAGACCATTTTCTAATCTCCGCCTTATGAAGAAGAAGTCTTCTATCTCTTAATTCATCATGGTTATTTAAGTTACCTTGATCATATTTAGAAATATGAGCATTAACTAAAATAACATCACCTTTTTTGATTTGGCAATATGAGTCATTAATATTAAATTTTCCTTTACGAATACTTTTAACCTCAGTACCTTTAAGTTCTATTCCAGCTTCAAGGCTTTCAAGGATATTGTATTCATGACGAGCTTTTCTATTCTCACCTAAAATCTTAATACCCATATTACCTCCAATAGGGAAAATAAAAGACGCTTCTAAGCGTCCATTATTATAAAGCAACCTTGAGTACTGCGAATACTACATAAACAATCGCAATACCGAGTGTTGCATATGTCATCACAAGATCAAATCCTCTTGCCTTAGTTGCTGAGAATAATCCATTCTTCTCACCAGTTAATGCACTAGATGAATCTTGTTTAGTATCTTGTAATAATACGATTACTATCATAAGTAATGACGCTATAAATAATATAACTTCTTTCCAAGTAAAAGGCATAATATAACCTCCTTAACTAATTGCTTTAATAATTTTACATTATTATTAATAAATATGCAATACCCAATTACTTAATAATACTTCCTATAGCGAATAAATCTCTTCTACCATTTAGGAATGATTTTATATCCATTCTATTCTTAGATGCTGGTTGGATATCTTTAATAGATAATGAATCCTTGCCACATTTAATAATTAATGCTTTATTATTATCAATTACTGTGCCAGGTTCTTTATCGCTATTATCTATAACTACTCTTGAATCAAAGATCTTATAGATTACATTATCTTTAATAAAATAAGCTGATGGATCTGGATAGAACGCCCTTATTTTATTGAAGATATTTGTTGCTGAATCATTAAAGTCTATAACTGATTCAGATGGTTCTATCATATGAGAGAATGTAACTTTATCTTTATCTTGATGGATTACTTCAATTGGTTCATTATTATAGAGTTTATCTATTACTGGAACTATGAGATTAGCGCCAAGAATAGATAATTTATCCATCATTGTCTCAGTGTTATCTGTCTCTTCTAATTTGATTTCTTCTTGAGAATAAATGTATCCTGCATCCATCTTAAGAATTGTCTTCATAATAGATACACCTAGGTATTCATCACCATACTCTATCGCTCTTTGAATAGGGGCTGCGCCTCTATATTTTGGAAGCATAGATCCATGAACATTTAATACTCCAAACTTAGATGAATGAAGAATATCAAGTTTTAAGAATTCACCAAATGAAGCAGTAACAATAAAGTCTATATCTAAACTCTTAATTAAGTCTACTACTTCTTGTGCATTAACATTTTCAGGTTGAATACAGTATAAGTTATTATCTTTTGAGAATACTTTAACGTCACTTTCAATTACTTTTCCTTTCTTAGTTAAAGTATCTCTTTTAGTAACTACTAAAGAGACTGTGTATTCTTCAATTAATCTTTTAAGAACGTTAACTCCGAAATGAGGAGTACCCATAAAACATATTTTAATATTCTTATTCATAATTCACCTTAGAATGAAGTCGGGAATCTATCAATAGATACTAGAATGTCTTTACTTTTTAAATCAGTAAAGATATTCTTTAGTACTTGGTTTAGATTTGGGACCACTTTATATTTTAATATAATATTAAAAATATATAAAGAATCAACTCTTGAAATGGTTGGTGGGATAGGTCCTAATACTAGAAGTGACTCATCACTAATAGATTCTTTAATTCTTTCTTTAATAGTTAAAGCTTCAGTGTAAGCTGTCTTCATATCTTCAGCTTTAACTTTAATAACTGTCATATTATAGAAAGGAATAAAATTCGCAACCTTTCTCACTTTCATTTCTTCATTATAGAAACCGATGTAGTCTTGGTCTAGAGCGTACTTAATCGCGTAATGATATTTATTATGTGTTTGAATGATTACTGAGCCTTCTTTTTCTCCACGTCCAGCACGGCCTGCGACTTGAGTAATTAGTTCAAAAGTAGTTTCTTTTGAACGGAAGTCAGGAATAGATAAAGATTGATCTGCGTTTATTACCCCAACAAGTGTAACATTAGGGAAGTCTAATCCCTTCGCAATCATTTGTGTACCAATTAAAATATCACCTTGGTATTCAAATTCATATAAGACTTTCTCATGTCCATTCTTACCCTTAACGGTATCATTATCCATTCTAACTATATGAGCGCTTGGGAACAATGTCTTTAATTCTTCTTCTAGACGTTCAGTACCATAACCAACTTTTTCAAGTTCAGTTGAATGACATTTAGGACATTCGGTGTCAAGTCTTGTCTCATAGTTACAGTAGTGACATTTAAGCGTCTTATCGTATTCATGATAAGTTAGAGTGACATCACAGTTAGGGCACTTATGAACGTGTCCACAGCTCCTACACATTATATAGTTAGAGTATCCTCTTCTATTTAATAAAAGGAGCGACTGTTCACCTCGTTCTAGTCTTTCTTTAATTTCTCTTTCTAATCTAACACTAATATATCCTTTTCTTCCGTGTAAGAATTCATCGTTTAAATCTATTAAAGTAGTACGAGGAAGAGGAAGACTATTAGCTCTTTCTTTAAGTTCAAGTAATTTATATATTCCTTTTTTACTTCTAGCATATGATTCAATGGATGGAGTAGCACTTCCAAGAAGTAACATTGAATTATTATATTTAGATCTAAACTCTGCGACATCTTTTGCGTGATAGATTGGAGATGAATCTTGTTTATAAGACTGTTCATGCTCTTCATCAATAATAATTATTCCAAGATTCTTAAATGGAGCGAATACTGCACTACGTGCACCAACCATAATCTTAACTTCACCACGAAGTACTTTTCTCCATTCATCATATCTAGTATTCTTTGAGAGTTCACTATGAAAGATTGCAACGTCATCACCAAATCTAGATTTAAATCTATTTACCATCATTGGAGTAAGTGATATTTCAGGTACAAGCATAATCGCATCTTTACCATTCTTGATTACTTCTTCAATTAAGTTGAGATATATTTCTGTTTTACCTGAACCAGTTATTCCATGAAGCAAGTATATCTCATTTTGATTTAGATGAGATTTAAGTTCATTAAATACTTTTTCTTGATTAGGGTTTAAGTCTACTACTTTATTCTTTAAAGGTTTTAGAGTTTCTATTTCTCTATATACTTCTTTATCAGTTAACTTAATA
>JAILNJ010000035.1 GCA_024691665.1 Gammaproteobacteria bacterium
TGGTGACGATGTAATTAGGAATTTATATGTTCCAGAATATAATACAGAAATGTTTTGGCGTATTGTTAAGGAATGGATTGAAGAATTCAAACAATAAAATAAAAAAATAGCTGATGAAACTCGCTAAGTTGGTGAGTTTCATCTATTTTATTATTGATAAATAATAAATTATAGAGTATCTTATTTATGGATGAATTTTAATAAAAGAATTCAAAAATATATGGAGATTTAATATGGAATACACAAAAGAAGTAGAAAACATGTGCAAAGTTCATTGTGGCGCAAGCCATGGCTGTGCTCCAATTCCTGAAGAAGGAAAATGGGTATATGCAAGAGAAATCAAAGATATTAGTGCATTTACTCATGGTATTGGATGGTGTGCACCTCAACAAGGAGCTTGCAAATTATCACTCAATGTTAAGAATGGTATCATTGAAGAAGCATTAATTGAAACAATTGGATGCTCTGGTATGACTCATTCAGCTGCTATGGCATCTGAAGCTTTAGTAGGTAAGACTTTACTTGAAGCTGTTAATACAGACTTAGTATGTGATGCTATTAACACAGCTATGAGAGAATTATTCTTACAAATCGTTTATGGTAGAAGCCAAAGTGCATTTAGTGAAGGTGGCTTAACTGTTGGTGCTGGTCTTGAAGACTTAGGTAAGGGACTTAGAAGCCAAGTTGGTACTATCTATTCAACTAAAGAAAAAGGTCCAAGATATCTTGAACTCACTGAAGGATATATTACTTCTATGGCACTTGATGAAAACAATGAAATTATTGGTTACCAATATTTATCAATTGGTAAATTCACTGATTTCATGAAGAAAGGTTTAAGCGCTGAAGAAGCTTTAGAAAAAGCTAAAGGTCAATATGGCCGTTATGATGATGGTGTCAAGTTCATTGACCCAAGAAAGGAATAGGAGGATTAACCATGGCACTTTTTGAAGGATACGAGAGAAGAATTGCTCAAATCAATAAATGCTTAAACGAAAATGGTATCGCATCTATTGAAGAAGCTGAAAAAATCTGTAAAGACCTTGGTCTTGATGTATATCAAATGGTTAAGGATATCCAAACTATTTGTTTTGAAAATGCATGCTGGGCATACACTGTAGGTGCTGCTCTTGCTATTAAGAATAAAGCTAAGAATGCTGCAGAAGTAGCTAAATGGATTGGTGTAGGACTACAATCATTCTGTATTCCTGGATCAGTTGCTGATGATAGAAAGGTTGGTCTTGGTCATGGTAACCTTGGCGCAATGTTACTATCAGAAGAAACTAAATGTTTCTGTTTCTTAGCTGGTCATGAATCATTCGCAGCTGCTGAAGGCGCAATTGGTATCGCTAAGAAAGCTAACAAAGTTAGAAAAGAACCTCTAAGAGTTATCTTAAATGGTCTTGGAAAAGATGCAGCTAAGATTATCTCAAGAGTTAATGGTTTCACTCATGTTGAAACTGAATTCGATTACTTTACTGGTAAAGTTAAAATCGTTAAAGAAACTAAATATGGTAACAATCCTGATAGACTCGCAGTTAGATGCTATGGATCAGATGATGTTAGAGAAGGTGTAGCTATTATGCATCTTGAAGGTGTAGACGTATCTATCACTGGTAACTCTACTAACCCAACTAGATTCCAACATCCAGTTGCTGGTACATACAAGAAAGAATGTAATGAACTTGGTAAGAAGTACTTCTCAGTAGCATCAGGAGGAGGAACAGGTAGAACACTCCATCCAGATAACATGGCTGCTGGACCTGCTTCATATGGTATGACTGATACTATGGGAAGAATGCATAGTGATGCACAATTCGCTGGTTCATCATCAGTTCCTGCACACGTAGAAATGATGGGTTTAATTGGTATGGGTAACAACCCTATGGTTGGCGCAACTGTAGCTGTTGCTGTATCAGTAGCTCAAGCATTAAACAAGTAATAACTAATTAATTAAGATGACTAACTTCTGGTTAGTCATCTTTTTTTCTTTAATTCTCTTTTTACTATACACTCATCCTTTATATCATTATGATATAATAAAGAAAGGAAAAATAAGGCTATGCATAGATTTGGTCATTTTAAAACTATAACTAAACACAGACATCTAGTATTTAAAGTTGCGAGGAAGATTGGAATCTTCTGGCAAGGTTTAATTCATGATTTATCAAAGTATTCATATACTGAATTTCATAATGGAGCTAAATACTATACAGGAGATCATAGTCCTACACGTGATGAAAGAATAGATAAAGGTTATAGTGAAGCTTGGCTTCACCATAAAGGACGTAATAAACACCATTTTGAATATTGGTGGGATTATGATATTAAAACTAAAAAGTATGCTCCAACTAAAATGCCTATAAGATATGTGAAAGAAATGTTCGCTGATAGAATAGCCGCATGTAAAGTTTATAAGAAAGAAAGATATACTGATGCATCACCTCTTGAATATTTACTTCATGAGAAGGCAGAAGAATACTTCCACCCACAAACTTATAAGCTTATTGAAAGTTGGCTTACAATGCTTAAAGAGAAGGGTGAGAAAGAAACTTTCAAATATCTTAAATCAATTAAAAATGACAGTGATTATTAAGGAGTAGTTTATGTTTAATAAATCTGACATTAAAAGAAATGAATTTCAACTATATGGCGCTCAAGCTAAAAAAGGATATGACTGGTGGTGGCATAACTTTACTGGTTATGACGCTAAGACTGGTGAAGAAAAAGCATTCTTTATTGAATTCTTTTTAATTAACCCTGCGTATGGTAGTGATGAACCAATTTTTGGTCAATTAAAAGAAAACAAAGACAAAGGAATTAAACCATCATATCTTATGATTAAAGCTGGTGCTTGGGGAGATGATCACGCACAACTCCATAAGTTTTATGGTTGGAATAAGATAGAAGTTAATAAGAAAGCTCCATATAGTATTAAAGTAGATAATTTCTATGTCGGTGAGACAAATACTTATGGTTCTATTAAAATCTCTAAAGAAGAAGCTTTAGCTCATCCAGAATGGATGTGTGATAGTGGTGAAATGGAGTGGAACCTTAATATCCATAAAATCATTCCTTTTAATGTAGGATATGGTGCATCATCTTTAATGAGACACCTAGAGCTTTTTGAGATGTTTTGGCATGCTGAGGGAATGAAGAGTGAATATGATGGCTATGTAATCTTTAACTCTAAGAAATATATAGTTAAAAAAGAAAACTCATATGGTTATGCGGATAAGAACTGGGGAAAAGATTTCACATCACCTTGGGTATGGCTATCATCAAATAACCTATATAGTAAGAAATATAATAAAAAACTAGAAAATAGTGTATTTGATATTGGTGGTGGAAGACCTAAAGTGGGATTCATCGCTTTAAATAGAAAATTACTCAGTGCTTTCTATTATGAGGGTAAATGTTTTGAATTTAACTTTTCTAAATTCTGGACATTTACTAAAACTAAATTTAATTCAGAAGAAACTGATACAGAAATTATCTGGCATGTCGAACAGTCTACTCCTCGCTTTAAGATGGTGACTGACATTAGATGTAAGAAGAGTGATATGCTTCTTGTTAACTATGAAGCACCTAATGGACTTAAACGCCATAATAAACTATTTAATGGTGGAAATGGTTATGGAGTTGTTAAACTCTATAAAGGAAAAGAATTAATAGACGAAATAGAATGTAAGAATGTAGGCTGTGAATACGGCGAATATGATAAATAGGAGAAATATATGAAAATATGTTTACTAGGTTCAACTGGTAATATGGGCGAATCTGTATTACTTGAACTCATTAATGAAGAAATAATTGATTCTATTAATCTTCTTGTAAGAAGTGAAAAGAAAGTTAAAGCTTTACTTAAGAAGATTAAATCAAATAAAGAAAAGCTTAACTTTATCTATGGTTCTGTTGGAAAGATTGAAGACCTTGAACTTGCGTTTAAGGATTGTGACTACGTTATTAATATGGCCGCAGTAATCCCACCTGGATCTGACAAGAACCCAAAAAGCGCAATAATTGCTAATGAAATAGGTGCTAAAAATGTATGTGAAGTCATTGAAAAGATGAATCCACAACCTAAACTAATTCATACATCTACTATGGGAATATATGGAGATAGAAACTATCTTCACCCTTGGGGAGAAGTAGGAGACCCACTTTTAATCTCTCCATTTGATTTATATGCGGTAACTAAGATGAGAGGAGAATTTACTGTCCTTGAATCAAACGTTAAAACATTCGCAGTTATAAGACAAACTGCGATGCTTTATGACAACCTCTTAATGAAGAATGTATCAGATGGACTCATGTTCCACACATGCTTTAATTCACCTCTTGAATGGGCCACAGCTCATGATAGTGCTATCCTCATTAGAAACATTCTAAGAAGAGATAATAAAGGTGAATTAAATAATTCTAATTTCTGGGGTCAAACATTTAACCTCGCTGGAGGACTTAAAAATAGAGTAACTGGATATGAAACTCTTGATTTAGGATTTAGAATTATTGGCGCAAGTGTTCATGATTTCTTTGATACAAACTATAACTCACTTAGAAACTTCCATGGTATGTGGTTCAGTGATTGTGATAAATTAAATGATTTATTTAACTATCAAAATGATACTATTGAAGGATTCTGGGCTCATGTGCTTGATACACATAAATACTTTAAGCTCGCTCGTATAGTTCCAAAGAAACTACTTAAGTGCTTCGTAACTAAACCACTTCTTAAAGATGATAATGCTCCAATGTATTGGGTTAACCATAATGATGAAGCACGTA
This sequence comes from Gammaproteobacteria bacterium, assembly GCA_024691665.1. Taxonomy (GTDB): domain Bacteria; phylum Bacillota_I; class Bacilli_A; order Izemoplasmatales; family UBA1188; genus UBA1188. The sequence continues at coordinate 4,789 of JAILNJ010000035.1, forward strand.
TTTACGCATACTTTAATGGTATGGATAAATATAACGCTATTCCAAAAGATTGGAATGAGTTTAAATTAACTATCCGTGGTGAAGGATTAAATGGAGAAAAGTTTGATTATGATGAAATAAGAAAAACTCCAACTCATATCAACCACTACTTTGATTTAAATAAGAAAAGAGAAGACGTTACTATTGAAGATTTAATTAAAGTTGCTGAAGCTCATGGAGGAAAACTCATCACTAAAGACTTTAAGACAGGTGATGTATATAGAAAACTTGAATGGGAAACTCAAGATGGTGAAAGATTTACCGCTAGAGCTAACACAATTCTTTATAATGGTCACTGGTATAATATCTCTTATAAAGAATATGCTTGGGACTTTGATAGACTAGCTAAAAAAGATAAAATCTACCAAGAGATTTGGTATGATGCACATGAAAAGGATGAGAATAAATTTTATTATTATGATGAAAACTTTAAAGCTCATTATGATATAGTTAAATAGTATGAAACTTGGATTATTTTATTTTTCTGGAACTGGAAATACAAAGAAAATATTAGATTTATGGACTAAATCATTAGAAGAAAATTCTATATCTTTTGATATGCTTAAAATTGAAGATGTGAGCCCTAAAGATATAGACTTATCTATATATGATAAAATAGCTTTTTTCTATCCAATTCATGCGTTTAATGCACCATTAATAGTGCTAAATTTCGCAAAATCATTAAATAAGGTAGACAGTCCTATTAAGTGTTTCTTTGTAATGGTTTCAGGTGAATATTTAGTAATGAATAATTCATCAGGAATGAAGCTTAAAAGAATACTTAAAAGAAAGAATATTATAGTCGAATCAGACTATCACTATATCATGCCTTACAATATGATCTTTAGACACAGTGAAGAGAATGCTTATAAAATGTATGAGACAGCTAAAGAGATTATTCC
>JAILNJ010000075.1 GCA_024691665.1 Gammaproteobacteria bacterium
AAAAATATGTATAAGATTTAGCTTATTTATTATATAATTAAAAGCGGTAAACAATATTAATAAATGAGGACATTTATTATGGATAAAAAGAAAATTCTATTACTAGTAAACACAAATAGGGATATCGACTGTAAGATAACTAAGATGGTTATCAATTATCTCAAGGATAAAAACACTGAGCTTTATAGCGAAAATAATATCTCATCCTTATTTGGTAACGTTAAAGAATATAATGGTGAAGATATATTTTTATGTATCATCATTGGTGGTGATGGCACAATGATGAGTTATGTCCAAAAATATAAAGAACATAACTTTAATATCTTTGGAATTAACGCAGGTAGAATTGGTTGTATCTATGATGGTACAGTAGATAACTATAAAGAAAAGTTAAATCTTATTTTAAAAGGTGAATACTTCATTGAAAAAAGAAATACCATTAAATGTACATTAAAGTTTAAAGACAAAGAACCTATTGAACATATTAGTTTTAATGAAATTACTTTAAACCGTGGTAATTACTCAAGACTACTTCATATCAATTTAATGATTAATGGAATACATAATACTCCATTCTACGCAGATGGTGTACTCGTTGCGACTACTACAGGAAGTACTGCCTATAACTTAAGCTGTAATGGCCCACTTCTTCTTCCTGAAGCTAAGAACTTTGTAATTACACCACTTTGTCCTCAATCACGTTTAGTGACATCACTAATCGTGAATGATAGTGACATCATTGATATCAATATTTCAAATATGAGAATTGATAGAAATAATGAAGGAAGTAAACCAGTTGTATTCATTGATGGATGCAATCGTTATGAGATTGATGAGAATACTAAACTCATCTTAACTAAGAGTAATTATTCTCTAAACATCATAAGAACTGATAAAAACTCTTCTTTATATGAACCAGTAATTAAGGTAAGTCAATCAACCACTGACTTATAATTCATAAAAATAATTGGTGCAAAAATTAAAATTATATATATAATATATACCGTATGGAGGAAATTAATAAATGTATCGTATTATTAAGAAAAGACAATTAACAGACGTTATCTATTTAATGGATATCGAAGCTCCATTAGTTGCTAAGAGCGGATTACCTGGTCAATTCGTTATTACAATTAATACAGAAAAGGGCGAAAGAATTCCTTTAACTATTTGTGATTTAGACAAAGAAAAAGGAACAGTTACTATCGTTTTCCAAACTGTTGGTGCATCTACACTTGAACTTGCAGCTATGAATGAAGGCGATGAATTATTTGGTTTTGTAGGACCCCTTGGAAAAGCTTCTGATTTAATCGAAATGAGTGATGCTGAACTCAAAGAAAAGAAAGTTATATTCATCGCTGGCGGTGTTGGAAGTGCTCCAGTATATCCACAAGCTAAATGGATGCATGAACATGGATATAAATGTGATGTTATCCTTGGTGCAAGAAGTAAAAACATTATCATCCTTGAAGATGAATTAAGAAAGGTTTGTGATAATTTATACGTTTGTACTGATGATGGAAGTTATGGTTTCAAAGGTAATGTTTGCGACATGTTAAAGGAAGTTATTAACAAAGAAGGCAAATCTTACAACCACTGCGTATGTATTGGTCCAATGATCATGATGAAGTTCGCATGCTTATTAACTAAACAATTAGGTATCAAGACTATAGTATCTTTAAACCCAATTATGGTTGATGGTACTGGTATGTGTGGTGCTTGCCGTGTACTTGTAGACGGTAAAGTTAAGTTCGCATGTGTTGATGGTCCAGAATTCGATGGTCACTTAGTTGACTTCGACGGCGCAATGAAACGTCAAAGAATATATGCTACTGAAGAAGGTAGAGCTAAATTAAGATTTGAAGAAGGTGCAACTCATCACGGAGGTTGCGGCCATTGCGGAGGTAAATAAGATGGATAGAATGAAAAGAACTCCTATTAGAGAACAAGATCCAAAAGTAAGAGCTACTAACTTTGATGAAGTATGCTTAGGTTACAATGAGGAAGAAGCCGTTCAAGAGGCTCAAAGATGTTTAACTTGTAAGAACCCACAATGCGTTAAGGGTTGTCCAGTAAACATTAACATTCCTGCATTTATCGCTCAACTTAAAGAAAAGAATTTCGAAGGCGCTGCTAAAGAAATTGCTAAATATAGTGCACTTCCTGCAGTATGTGGCCGTGTATGTCCACAAGAAACTCAATGTGAAGGTAAATGTGTACTAGGTATTAAAGGTGAACCAGTATCTATTGGTAAACTTGAAAGATTCACAGCTGACTGGAGCAATGAAAACAATATTAAACTTGCTGAAGTTGAACCAGCTAATGGTAAAAAGGTTGCTGTTATCGGTGCTGGACCTGCTGGTCTTACTTGTGCTGGTGATTTAGCTAAGAAAGGTTATGCAGTTACTATCTTTGAAGCTTTACATAAAGCTGGTGGCGTATTAGTTTACGGTATTCCTGAATTCCGTCTACCTAAAGATAAAGTAGTTGCTAAAGAAGTTGAAAACATCAAGAAACTTGGTGTTAAGATCGAAACTAACGTAATTATCGGTAAGACTATTACTATTGATGAATTATTTGAAGAAGGTTATGACGCTATCTTCATTGGTTCTGGTGCTGGTCTTCCTAAGTTTATGAATATCCCTGGTGAAACAGCTAACGGCGTATTAAGTGCTAACGAATTCTTAACACGTGTAAACTTAATGAAGGGTTTCAAAGAAGAATATGACACACCTATTCATGTAGGTAAGAAAGTTGTAGTAGTTGGTGGCGGTAACGTTGCTATGGATGCTGTTAGAACTAGTTTAAGACTTGGTGCTGAAGCTACTATCGTTTATCGTCGTGGTATGGAAGAACTTCCAGCTAGAGCTGAAGAAATCCATCATGCTAAAGAGGAAGGCGTTATCTTTAATACATTAACTAACCCAACTGAAATCTTAGTAGATGATCAAGGTAATGTTACTGGTATCAAATGCGTTAAGATGGAACTTGGTGAACCAGATGCTTCTGGAAGAAGAAAACCTGTTGTAGTTCCAAACAGTGAATTCGTAATTGATTGCGATATGGTTATTATGAGTTTAGGTACTTCTCCTAACCCACTAATCTCTTCTTCTACTAAGGGACTTGAAACTAACGCTCACGGTTGCTTAATCGCTCAAGATGAAACAGGATTAACAACTAGAGAAAACGTATATGCAGGTGGTGACGCTGTTACTGGTGCTGCTACAGTTATCCTAGCTATGGGTGCTGGTAAGCATGCTGCTGCTGCTATTGACGCAAAATTAAGCAATAAATAGATAATAAATAAAAAGGATTAGCCGATTGACTAATCCTTTTTTTGTACAAAAAAACACTGGAATAATCCAGTGCTTTTTCTTTTTTTAATTAATTATACGCAAGTGTAACCGCCATCAACTGCGATAGCTTGGCCAGTTACATAGCTTGATTCTTCTGCACCTAAGAAGATAGCTACAGAATTGAGTTCACCTTCATGACCATATCTTTGCATAGGAACTGTTCTCTTTGCAAATTCTTGGAAGTATTCAGTGTTTAATGTGTCTGTTGTAAGTTCAGTATAGAAATATCCTGGGCAGATTGCATTAACTGTGATTCCTTGTGGAGCAAGTTCAGCAGCAGCGCCTCTAGTGAAATTAACAACAGCACCCTTAGTTGTATGATATGCGATAGTTGGAAGAGCTGTGTTTCCTACTAATCCATAAATAGATGCAATGTTAATTACTCTACCATAATTTTGTTTACCAGCAGCGATTTGCTTCTTCATGAAGTTAACGAAAGCTTGAGTAACTGCGAAAACACTAGTTAAATCAAGATTTAAAGTGAAATCCCAATCTTCTCTCTTATAATCAACGAGTGGAGTACCAGTACCTTTTTCTCCTCCTGCATCATTGATAATAACTTCGCAGTGACCGAATACTTTTTCTACTTCTGCTACTGCATTAGCGATAGATTCAGAAGATGTAACATCACATGCAACAGGAAGTACTTTAACACCGTATTTAGCTTCCCATTCTTTTGCAGATGCTTCGAGTCTTTCTACACGTCTTGCAAGTAATACTAAGTTAGCATGGCATTTAGCGAAACCTTCAGCCATTTGTTTACCAAGACCTGATGATGCACCTGTAATAGCAACAACTTTATTTGAATAATCAAACATAACAATTAATCTCCTTTTTTTATTTAATTATTTGCCTTTCAGCCAAAAAGCATTATATCACATATATTAGTATTTTGTAAAATACTACAATCAAGAAATCATATATAAAATAATATAATATTGTTAGATAGAAGGAACTTAATATGTTTATTCTGATATCTAAAAATAAGTTAATACAATTGCATTTATTAAAGTCTTACTCTGACAAAAGGAGTAAGACTTATTTTTTAGAAAAATACTTAAGTATCCTTAAAAAACTCCCTAGTAACTCTGTTCGTTTAAAACGGACTAGTGTTAAAAATATCTATGCATCAGGAGATGTAATTGATAAGAAGATTCCTAAGTTAACTCCAACTGCTGAATTTGAATCTAATTATATCACCTGATGCATAGATATTTTTAACACTAGTTCTTAGATGATCATCAACTTTAATACCGCGAGCTGAATATTCAATACCAAGACTTTCTAAATTTAAGTTATCAGCGTTAGCCTTTCTTCCTACCGCAATTAATACATAATTAGTATTAATTACGTCACCTTCTTTAGTCTTTAATACATATTCATTTTCATTAACCTTTTCAAGTGATGAAACATGTTTATTAAAGAGGAAGTTAGCGCCTTGAGCTTTCATTTTATTAACTACTTCATCAACGTATTTAGCGTTATATTGATTTAGCGCTCTATCGGCTAAATCAATAATATCAACCTTTTTACCGAGTGATAAAGCGATAGATGCGAATTCCATACCAATGATTCCGGCACCTACGAATGTAACATGTTCTGGGATTTCATCAAGTGATAAGAAATCTCTTGAATCTTTGAAGAATTCTTTTCCAGGAATTTCTAGTGGAACATAGTTTTGTCCAGTACCGATTACAAAGTAATCAGCTTGGTATTTTGTACCAGCTACATCTACTGTATGAGCATCAACGAATTTAGCTTCTCCTCTTAATACATCAAAACCAAATTGTTTAAAGAGTCCATCTAATGCAGTAGGCATAAATCCAATATAATTCTTCTTATATTGCATTAATTGATTCCAATTAATTTTTGCAGGTTTTTCTAAACCAATATTTTGATATCTATCTAAAGATTCTTTAAGTTCAATAGGTGAATCGAGTAAGATCTTAGCATCACAGCCATAATTAGTACATGTACCACCAAGTAAATCTCTTTCAACTAAAGCTACTTTCTTTCCTTGAAACTTAAGGATTAATGCACCATGCCAACATGAGTGTCCACTACCAATGAATATAACATCATATTTTTCCATACTAATCATTCTCCTTATCGTAATCTAATATTTTATAGAGTATTTTATATAAGAACGCTGCTTCTTCTTCTGTTAAATTAAATTCTTCCGCAATAGATGGGGGAATATCTACTGCCTTTTCTTTTAATGCTTCACCTTTATTTGTAAGAGTTATAACTAAATTTCTTTTATCTTCTTTATCTTTAGAAATAGTTATGTATTCTTTTTCTTTAAGTCTTTTAATAAGTGGAGCGATTGTATTAGTCTTTAAATGAAGAGATTCACATAATTCTTTTTCGTTTACTATTTTCTTTTCCCACATAACCATCATAACTATGTATTGGGTATAAGTTAAATCTAGTTTTTCTAGGAATGGTTGATACTTTCTTAAAATCTTATTCGCTACAGCGTATGTAGGAAAACATAATTGATTTTTAAGTAATAGTCCATCGTATTTATCCATTTAATACCTCATCAATAAATAAACCAAGTCTATTTAAATCATCATCGTTAGGTCTATTCTTGTTCATAAACATGAATGAACCTACTGTATGATATTCTTTTTCAGATACAGGAATATTATATTTTGAAGCTACCTTCTTCACAGCTTTTAAAGTAGAAAGTCCAGTAGCAGAACTATTAATATTAATTAAGCATTTAATCTTGGATGCATTCTTCTCTAAGAATTCTTTTACCTCTGCATCAATATCAGCTGCATACATCGCATTGATTAATAATAATCTATCTGTATCTTCTTTTAATTCATTGGTAACATCTAATGCTTCAATACCAATTTTATTAGATACATAATTTGCGAGTTTTACTGTGTTTCCTTTTTTACTTTTAGTGAAATATCTGATTGCGATTTTCATATATTCCCTCCTTCTTACATCTATATTA
>JAILNJ010000185.1 GCA_024691665.1 Gammaproteobacteria bacterium
GTTTATTGTTCGATATGTGGAGAAGAGTTATCTAGAACTCACAAAGTAGAAAAAGTGGGTTCTGAAAATATAGATACTCCATGGATAGAGGGATAGGCCTATGAAAAAGTTATATTCATTATTCATTAGTATCTTAATCGCATTATCTATTGTATTTACTGGAGCTCATTCAGTAAAAGCAAACGCTGTATCAATTGATGATTACTATAAAACAGCATCAACATCAAGTGGTGAAGCATTAGCTAGAACACTTCATGATATTATTAAAAGTCCAAAAGTTGTCTCATACAAATCTTTATGGTCTATCTATGATGAAACAGATGTTAAAGTTGGCAAAAATGGTGACCTAGTATATTGGGATATGTATTCTAATGTTGAACATAAAATTGGCCAATATAGTGGAGGAAATGCATCAGAAGGTGCAGGTATGAATAAAGAACATTCAATTCCTCAATCTTGGTTTAATGAAGCATCTCCGATGGTTTCAGATGCATTCCACGTTTATCCTACTGACTGTTATGTTAATAATATGAGAAGTTCATATCCATTTGGTGAAGTATCTAATCCTAAGAAGACATCAGGAAACGGATCTAAACTTGGTCCTTCATCATTCCCAGGTTATTCTGGAACTGTATTTGAACCAATTGATGAATATAAAGGTGACTTCGCAAGAACTTATTTCTATTTTGCTTTATGCTATTCAGATAAAATTTCTGGATGGTCAAAAGGTGAAGTTAAAAAGGTATTTAGTGGTTCTTATCCATATTTAACTCAATATTCAATTGATTTATTCACTAAATGGCATAACGAAGACCCTGTATCAGAAAAAGAAATAGCTAGAAATGAAGCTGTATATAATGTTCAAAAGAATAGAAATCCATTCATTGATCATCCTGATTGGTCAACAATCATTTGGGGTGGTACATATGGAGGAGGCAGCGTAACAACTACATATTCAGTTAATTATTTAGTGCCAGAAGGTGCAACCTTCAATTATAGAGATACTCAAAGATATGAAGCTAATAATACAATTACTCTTCCAACTGTAGAACCAACTAAGTTCGGTTATACATTTGAAGGATGGTATAAAGATCAAGCTTATACAACTAAATGGAACTTTGATTCAGATAAGATTACAACTAATACTACTTTATACGCTCGTATGAACTTAAATTCATCTGAAATAGCTGATGTATTTAAGAATGATGTTAAGATGCAAGTAGCTCTTGGTATTAACTATAGCAAGTCATTAAATGATGACGGAGGAACAGGACAAGTTGTTTCAAATACTGCGACATTTGGCTTTAAAGGAGCATATACTCCAGCGTCAATTGATCCTAATTCTTCATTTGATATGAATCAATATATATCTTCACCTGAAAATGTGGCCGCATCTGATTTGTTTGATGCAAAATATGTAGATACAGGCAAAGGACACGCATGGATTATTGATGGTGAAGTTAGATTATATTATTCAGGCGGAAATGGTAATAAATTGGTCATTAAAGCAAAAGAAGGTATAAAGATTACATCTATTACAACAACTAGCGCATCATCTGATTGTAAATGTGAAGTAATTAATAACGGAACTGAAGCGTATATTCAAGCTACTAAGAACACTTCTTCTAAGAGTTTTAATTTTAAAGACTTCACAATTACTTATGAAGGCGCAGGCGCTTCATATAATTACACTGTAAATAGAGTAGAACTAAAAGCTAGATACGTAGTATCTGAGGAAATCTATAATGCTATTATTAAAGGACAAAATGACGTTAAATGTTATATGTCATTTAATGATAATAAAGTATTAGGTCAATTAGTAAAAGAAGGTTCATCTTATATTGTAGAATCTTCAATCAATGTTAACTTTGAAGACTTTACTAAATCATTTAATATTCTTGGTACTATCGTGATTGGTGATAAGACATATACTACAAAGACTATTAATAGAACTGTTGCGTCTATCGCATTGGATACATTTGAGTATATTCAAGAAGAATTATCATCTTATGAATCACTAGTCCCAGTACTAGGACAACTTATTCCTGATACAAATAATTAATTAATAAGCGAAACTTCGGTTTCGCTTTTAATTTGCCTACAAATAATATATAATGTAAGAAAAATCTTACAAAATATGTTAATTTTGCTTGGTTTTAATGAAAATGAATATATTTTACAATAGAGGCATAATAAGGAGGAGTTATTATGCAATTTGAAAAGAATTTAGTATTACTTAGAAAAAAGAAAGGATTATCACAAGATGATCTCGCATATCTTGTAGGGGTTTCAAGACAAACCATCTACACTTGGGAAGCTGGACTTAATTATCCAAATATCCTAATGCTTAAAAACCTAGCTCAAGCACTTGAAGTATCAACTGATGAACTATTAAATGGTTTTGAAGTAAATAAACTTCCAAAATCATTTAGTGATTTAAAGTTAACTTATGTCGGTAAACATGATGAAGAAGTATTCTATAAAGAACTACCTAACTGGTTTATTAAGCTTGAAAGGGGAGAAGAAGTAAGTTGGGCTTTATATGATTTAGTTAAGGGAGAATATAAAAGAGATTATTCTTACCATATCAATGTTTATGGCGATGCACAAATCCATGAACTTGATGGAGTTGAAATTGAAGTAAAAGAATATAACCCAGACCTTTCATTTAACAGAAAATATAAACAAGTTGTTTCTGTTAAAGATGAAGGTGTAGCTTGGATTGGCGAAGTAACTTATAGAGATGGTAAGAAGATAGTTAAGACTTATAAGGATCAAGATTTCCTAGATGATTGGGGCTTTGATAAACAACTAATCTATCAAAAAATGAAATACAATAACGCAGAGAATTATATTCTTGAATATAATGGCTTAAAACAAAACGTTATCAAGATTTCATATTATGATCCAAACGGATCTGATCATTTAACTCATGCATATTTTGAAGTATTTTTAAACAAAGACTTTGAATCATTAGTGTGGAGAAGATATACTGAGAAACATACTAAAAAACAACTATCTGGTGAGACAGTAGTGGTAAATGGTATAGAATACGATATGGATTATTATTGTATAACTTCTAGATTATGTTAATCTAAATATATAAGAGGTACATATATGAATAAAGATTTAGATAAATACATTGAACAACATACTAAAAATAGAGCTGGTACTGATAAAACTCAAAGTTTTACTGAATATTTATATGAGCTTATGGATAAATACGGTTATAAAAATAGTGCTGATTTATATAATAAAGCTAACATCTCAAGACAACTATGGTCATCAATCATTTCATCTAAATCTAATCCATCTTTAAACATATGTTTAAAAATAGTGTTCGCACTAGGAGTAGATACTCATGAATGTAAGTACCTACTTAAGAAGGCAGGATATACTCTCGCATCATCTAATAAATACGCACTTATTATTAGATATGCGATAGAAAATAAAATATATGATATCTATGAAGTAAATAAACTTCTAGAAGAATATGGTTATTCAGATTCATTAATTATTTAGGTCAAATCAAATGTCAAATACGATTTGACCTTTTCTTATGAAGAATTTGTTATTATTAAGACGTAAGGAGGAATGAATATGAATAGACTATATGAAATTGAAACTTATTGGGTTAAGAAACTTAACATTAAAGTTGAACAAATAAAAGACTTAGAAGAAAAGACTCTACCAGTTGCAATATTTATTGCATCATACGCTCATAAAGACCAAAGAAGACTTAATGGTGACTATTATTATGATCATCCTGAAGGTGTACTTAAAAAATATAGGAAGTTTATTGGTCTAGATAGTGATATGAAATATAAAATTGATTTTGAGACATATGAAAAGAATGGTATTCCTTCAAGAGGTATTCAAGAACTATGTGTTCTTCACGATGTAGTAGAAGATACGGATTTTACACTTGATGATATTAAGACAATCTTCGAAGAAACTGATCATATTGATTATTATCTTAACTATATTGAAGAACCATTAAAAATATTAACTCATGATAAAAGCGTTCCCTATGATGAATACCTAGATAAAGTACTTGAGAATAGAAGTGCTTCAATAGTTAAAATGTTCGATATGATGTCTAATTTAGAACTATATACATTAGATAAATTAGGTGAAAAAGAACACAAAAGAGCCCTATATTATTATGAAAGTATTTATAAAATAAATAACAAATATCATTTCATCGAAAACTGCGTAAAAACCAAGAATGAATTAAAAGATATAGGTGTTACTTATTATGTTAGATATCGTAGTACATATCCACTTCTTGCGAAGATTGTTAATTACCACGGATATAAATATGAAAATGGAGAGAGGGTAGACCATAGATATGTTGAAGGAATGTTGTATGAAGATATGGGTTATGAGGATTTTAAATAGAATGAAGTATTAGATTTAACATCATCATAACCCAGATCTGGAGGCAACATTCCTTGAATAT
>JAILNJ010000193.1 GCA_024691665.1 Gammaproteobacteria bacterium
CATTGATAAAAATATAGTAAGAGCTTCAACTACTAAACAAGCACAAAGTAGAAGAAAACAATTAGAGAAGATGGATATTTTAGAAAAACCAGAAACTGATAAAAAAGTTACTTTCTCATTTCCTTTTACTAAAAGTTTTAATGTTAATGCTATAGTAGTTAAGAATTTAGCGATAGGTTATAATAGTAGAATAGTACTAAAGAATTTGAATTTCAAATTCGAATTCGGTCAAAAATATGTTATTATAGGAGCTAATGGAGTAGGTAAAACAACTTTTATTAAATCTATATTAGGAATTATACCTACTATTTCAGGTACTGTTAATATCGCTCCTTATAATGATATCTTATATTATTCACAAGAAGAAGAAATATTAGATATTACTCCAGTAGAATATATTAGAAGAAAATATCCAAAAATGGAAGATACTAAAATTAGAACTCTACTTGGAGTATATGGTGTAAGTGGTAAACTTCCTCTTTCAAGTTGTAAAGAATTATCTGGGGGAGAATTTTCAAGATGTAGGTTTGCTTTATTAAGTTTAAAGAAATCTAATTTATTGATATTAGACGAACCTACTAATCATTTAGATAAATTAAGTAAAGAAGCTTTGTTTAAAGCAATTAAGGAATATCCTGGCACTGTTATTTTAGTTAGCCACGAAAAACAATTCTATAAAGATTTAAATATGAAAGAAATCACATTTTAGAGGTAAAATATGGAAGAAAAATTTAATCATACAAATATAAGAAACGTCGCGATAGTAGCTCATGTTGACCATGGTAAAACAACTTTAGTTGACCAATTATTAAAAAAGTCAGAAACACTTAGTGAACGTACAGAACTTCAAGAGCGCGCTATGGATTCTAATGACTTAGAGCGTGAACGTGGTATCACAATTCTATCTAAGAATACCGCAGTAAAATATAAAGGATATAAGATCAACATCTTAGATACTCCAGGTCACGCTGATTTCTCAGGTGAAGTTGAGAGAATCATGAAGATGGTTGATGGTATATTGCTAGTAGTAGATGCATATGAAGGTGTTATGCCTCAAACTAGATTTGTATTAAAGAAGGCTCTAGAATGTAATTTAAAACCAATCGTAGTTATTAATAAGGTTGATAAACCTAGTGCTAGATGTGAACAAGTAGTAGATGAAGTATTAGATTTGTTTATTGAACTAGGTGCTAGTGATGAACAAGCTGATTTTAAAGTGGCTTATGTTAGTGCATTAAAAGGAACAAGTAGTTTATCTAGTGATTTAAATACACAAGTCAATAATATGAATTGCGTATTTGATTTAATCATATCAGAAATTCCTGCTCCTGACGCTAACGTTGAAGGCTCTCTTCAATTCCAAGGTGCATTATTAGATTATAATGAATACGTTGGACGTATGGCTATTGGACGTATTAAAAGAGGAGTTATGAAGATGGGCCAAATGGTATCTTGTATGAGAACTGATGGTTCTTTAAAACAATTCCGTATTCAAAAACTATTTAGTTTCTTAGGCTTAGACAAACAAGAAGTAACAGAAGCTTACGCTGGAGACATTGTAGCTATGGCAGGACTAGCTGATATATTCGTTGGGGAAACTATTTGCGAAATAGGACATGAAGAAGCATTAGAACCAATTAAGGTTAGTGAACCTACTGTTCAAATGACTTTTTCAACGAATGATTCCCCATTCGCAGGTAAAGAAGGTAAATTTGTAACTTCTACTAAGATAGATGAAAGATTATATCGTGAAGTTCAAAAAGACGTTAGTTTAAAAGTTGAGCGTATTGGTAAAGGTGAAGAATGGATAGTATCTGGTCGTGGTGAACTTCATTTAGGAATTTTAATTGAAACTATGCGACGTGAAGGATATGAATTCCAAGTGGCTAAACCAAAAGCTATTATTAAAGAAATAGATGGTAAAAATTGTGAACCATATGAGTTCTGTCAAATTGATGCTCCCAATGAAACAATTGGATCTATTATTGAATTATTAGGTAAACGTGGTGGAATCATGGAAAATATGGAAGGTGGATTAACTCAAACAAGATTAATTTACACAATTCCATCTCGTGGTTTAATTGGCTTAACTACTGATTTTATGACTGCATCTAAAGGATATGGTACTTTAAGTCATTATTTTCTAGATTATCGTCCAATTGAAAATATATTAGTTGGAGAAAGAAAATTAGGTGTACTAGTAGCTTCTGCGGAAGGTAAGACTTGTAGTTATGGTATAGGACAAGTAGAAGACAGAGGAACAATGTTCGTTGAACCTAATGAGAATGTATATGAAGGCCAAATAGTTGGTGAATGTTCAAAAGAAGAAGATTTATCAGTCAATGTATGTAAAGCTAAGCAACAAACCAATCAACGTAGTTCTAATAAAGATATGACTGTAGTATTAAAAAGACCTAGAAAGATGAGTCTTGAAATATGTTTGGAATATATTAATGACGATGAATTATTAGAAGTAACTCCTAAGTCACTACGTCTACGTAAAACTATATTAGATACAGCGAGTCGTAAGAAATTTGATGCTAAAAGAATCGCTGAAAGGAAAAATAAGTAATGACTGACGCTAAAGTCTATAAAGAATTATTCATTATTAGATTGATATTTTTTGTTTTATCGT
>JAILNJ010000194.1 GCA_024691665.1 Gammaproteobacteria bacterium
TAATAGTCCATTCGATACTGGATTCTTATTTAAGAATGTGGGTAAGTTATTCGAGGTGAAAGTAAATGAAGACTGAGTTATTAATGCCTGCGGGTAACCTTGAAAAACTTAAATATTCTTTAATGTATGGTGCTGATGCGGTATACATTGGAGGTAAAGTATTATCCCTTAGAGCGCAAGCTTCAAACTTTACCCTAGAAGATATTAAAGAAGGTGTAGAATTCGCTCACAAACTAAATAAAAAGGTCTATATCACAGTAAATGTAATACCTAGAGAATCTGAGAAAGACTTGATTAAAGATTACTTAGAATCTTTAGAGAAAATTGGAGTAGATGGAATTATTGTTTCATCTCCTGCGATTCTTTATATGGCAAGAACTTACACAAAGATTCATGTCTCTATTTCAACTCAAGCCTCAGTTACAAATTTAAGTGCGATTAAATTTTATGCATCACTAGGCGCAAATAGAGTCGTTCTCGCAAGAGAACTCTCAATAGATGAAATAAAATACATCAAAGAAAACACAGACACAGAAATTGAAGTATTTATTCATGGTGGAATGTGTAGTGGCTTTAGTGGAAGATGTACACTATCTAACTATATGAGTAGGAGAGACGCTAACGGTGGTGGATGTGCACACTCTTGTAGATGGAGTTATGACATCTATGAAGATGATAAGAAGATCAACACTGAAACATTCAAAATAGGTTCTAAAGACTTATGTGCTATTTCATATATTAAAGATATGATTGATGCGGGTGTTGATAGTCTTAAGGTTGAAGGCAGAATGAAATCAATCTCATACGTTTCAACTATTGCCTATACTTATAGAACACTTATAGATGATGTCTATAATAATAGCGTTAAAGATAATGAATATTATCTTAACCTTATGGGTGAACAGGTAAATAGAAGCGCATCTGATGGATTCTTAAGTGGACATATTTCAAATGAACAAACCTTATACGCTAAAGAATCAAGTGAAGCTACTCAAGCATTCTATGGAATAGTACTTGATTATGATAAGGATAAAAGGTGCGTTTTAGTAGAAGTTAGAAACTTCTTTAAAGTAGGCGAAAAGGTTGAAATATTATCCCCAGGTAAACCTATTAGAGTAAGCACAATTGAATATATTATTAATAGTGATGGTGTGATGGTTAATGAAGCTACTCACGCTCTTGAGAAAGTTACTATTAATTCGAATATAGAATTAAATAAACACGACATAATAAGGAGACTCAAATGAAAGTTGTAGTAATTAGTGTAGCCGGTGGCTCAGGCAGTGGAAAGACTACTGTTGTAGACAAAATCATTAAATCATTTAAGAAAAGAGAAGTAAGAGTACTTAGACTTGATGACTATTATAAGTATTCACCACTTCCACTTGAAGAAAGAAAGTTAATTAACTATGACCATCCACATTCATTAGATTTTGATTTATTCGTAGAACAAGTTAATGAATTATGTGCTGGAAAAGCTATTGAAAAGCCTCTCTATGATTATATAGATCATCAAAGAAAAACTGAGACTGAAGAAATTGAACCTTCAAAGATTTTAATCTTGGAAGGAATCCTCGTTATGAGTGATGAAAGAGTAAGAAACCTTTCAGATATTAAAGTATATGTTGATACAGACGCTGACTTAAGATTCATCAGAAGAATGTTAAGAGACACTAAAGAAAGAGGAAGAGATGTTGATAGCGTTGTAAATCAATATTTAAAGACAGTTAAACCAATGCATGAAGCATTCGTTGAACCAACTAAGAAATATGCGGATATTATTATCCCAAATGACTATTCTCACGATGTAGCTGTTAATATGATGATAGCTAAAATTCATGAGATACTAGAAGATAAAAATCAATAGGTTGAAAAAACTTATAATAAGTATTATAATAACCATTAAAAAAATATAGGAGAAGCATATGGCAGCAAAGAAAATATATAGATTAACTCAAGAAGAAGTTAACAATTTTAAAAATGAACTTGAACATTTAATTAACGTTGAAAGACCTGCAAATATTCAAGCATTACAAGAAGCTAGAGCACTTGGTGACTTATCTGAAAACTCAGATTACGATTACGCTAAAAGTGAACAAGCTCGTATTGAAGAAAGAATTCAAGAACTCAAAATCTTAACTGAACCTGATAACTATGAAATCGTTGAATCTAAGATTATCAGAGTTGAATTCGTTGAACTCGGTAAGGTTAGAGAATTCACAATCGGTGGTGATAAAGGTAGTGACGTTTTAAACAATAAGATTTCTATGGATTCACCTCTTGCGGTTGCAGTTAAAGATAAAGTTCCTGGAGATGTAGTATCTTACTACTCTGAATCAGGTAAAAAAGTAACTATAAAGTTACTCGATAACGCTAAATAGTATGTTTGTCGCATTTGTTGGAGCGATGGATGTTGAAATAGAGTATATCTTAAAAGCTCTATCAAACATCAAAAAAGAAGAATATAGAGGCTATACATTCTATCTAGGTGATAGAGGAAATAATAAAGTAGTAGTCACAAGATCAGGTGTAGGAAAAGTTAATATGGCAGTAGCCCTCACAATCCTTCTTGATAAGTATCATGTTGATTATGTAATTAACTCTGGTATTGCTGGATCTTATAACTCTAAAATAGGTTCTACATCTATTGCCTCTGAAGTCGCTTACTAAGATTTCATAATCCCTGGATATGGCTTCGGAGTTCCAAGACATCCAAATCCATATAAACCATCAGATGATATTATTAATGCCGCAAAAGAAATCTATAAAGATAATAAGAATATCAAGTTTGGTAAGATTATTACTGGCGATAGATTTGCGATAGACGTAAAAGACTTCGGTGAATATGATTATAAAACAAGTATCGCTGTAGATATGGAATCAGCGAGTGTTGCTCAAGTGTGTTATTTATTTTCTACTGACTATTTAATTATTAGAAGTATCTCAGATAATTTATCAGCTGAAGAATACGAAGAGAATGAAACTACTCAACCTGATGTATCAGGCGAAATCGCACTCAAGTTTATCGATAACTATAACAAATATTAATAAAAAGAAATCCCGCTCGGATTTCTTTTTTTATAACTTTTTCACATTTGAGCCCTAATTTTACACAAAATAATAAAATACTATTGTTGATTTTCATAAAAAATGTAATGTAAAAGTGTAGATAAAAGAATTGAAATAACGAAACTCCTAGTTATTCATTTAATTTTTTATTACTCTTAATTGACTAAATATAAAAAATGCTTCCTTTATTAGT
The DNA here is from genome assembly GCA_024691665.1 of Gammaproteobacteria bacterium. Classification (GTDB taxonomy): domain Bacteria; phylum Bacillota_I; class Bacilli_A; order Izemoplasmatales; family UBA1188; genus UBA1188. The sequence goes on from JAILNJ010000194.1 coordinate 3,263, forward strand.
CAGTTATAAAAAACTCCTTTTTTTAAACACACCGTCGAAAGATGGTGTGTTTTTTTGCAAAATAAAAGGGCCATTAAGGCCCTATTTAATTAGTTATTTTTTAGCTGCGGCTTTTTCTTTCTTTTGGATTGTTTTATTCTTATCCTTTTCAATCTTTAAAGCAGAAGTAGCTTTACCGAATAGATAGATATGATCATCCTTATAGAAAGTATAATCAGCAGTTGGAAGGTTGATGATACCATTATTCTTAATTGCGATGATGTTTACATCAAACTTTCTTCTAATATCAAGTTCCTTGATTGAGAATCCAACCCATGCATCAGGAATTTGAATTTCATACATACTGTAATCTTCAGTAAGTTGAATGTAGTCGAAGATGTTAGAAGCGTTAACTTTAATCGCAATTCTTTCAGCGATATCCTTTTCAGGATATACAGTTTCATCAGCACCAGCCATCTTTAAGAACTTAGCTTGAATTTCAGATGCTGCTTTTGAAATTATATATTTACATCCAAGTTCTTTTAAATGAGAAGTAATTTCTAGAGATGCTTGGAAGTTTTGACCGATAGCAACTACTACGATATCAAAGTTTCTAGCTCCAAGTTCTTTTAGAGTTTGCTTCTGCATACAGTCTCCAACGTAAGCATTAGTAAATTCAGTAGATAATAGATTTACAACTTCACTATTAGAGTCAATTATACAAACTTCATTTTTTAAACTAACTAATTTTCTGGCGAGATGTTTACCAAACTCACCCATACCAATAATTAATACGTTTTTCATATGATTACCCCACAATTATTTTGCCTTTCGGCTCTTCGAGTATATATTCATTATTTTCTTTTGTTATAAATAAACTTAGAAGTGATAATCCACCAATACGTCCTGCATACATTAAGAATGTAAGAATAAGTTTAGTGAATACATTTCCTGCGGCACTAATACCAAGTGATAGTCCAACAGTACCTACGGCACTAGTAACTTCAAATAATATTTGTTCGAAAGTAAATGTATCGAACGCAGCGATTAATATACTTGCGCCAAATATTATAATTGTATAAGCCACGAATAGTGCGCTTGATTGTTTAACAATCTTGTCTGGAATTTGTCTTTTGAATAATACAACTTTATTATGACCTCTCATTTGAGAGTAGAGGTTAGCGATTACTACGACGAATGTAGTAACTTTTAAACCACCGGCAGTAGAACCTGAGTTACCACCAATAAACATTAATACATTTGTTAGAATCTTACCAGATGATGTGAGAGCGTTCATATCAACTGTGTTAAATCCAGCGGTTCTTGGACTTACTGATAAGAAGAAGGCATTCACAAGTTTATCTTTAAAACTGAAATCAGTGAATGGTCCACCATTACCAATATTAGTAAATTCAAACATTAAGAATAATAATGCAGGTACTACAATTAAGATTGCGTTAAATACTAGTACTACTTTAGAATGAACTTCTAATTTCTTTAAGTTAAACTTATTATCGATTAAGTCACTCCAGATAATAAATCCTGATCCACCTATTATAATTAATACCATAATTGTAATAAGAAGTAGAGAATTAGATTTATAAGCTGTTAAGCTTCCTGTACCAAAAACATCAAAACCTGCGTTACAGAATGCACTTATTGAATGGAATATTCCTTTGAATAAAGCATCTCCAAAACTCATTTCCCTAGATAGAATAGATGTAATGATTAATGTACCAACACCTTCAAATAGTATTGTACCAAGAATGATTCTTCT
>JAILNJ010000195.1 GCA_024691665.1 Gammaproteobacteria bacterium
TATTCATTTAAGATTTGGGAAAGCGGAGTATTAGTTAAGAACTATATTCCGGTCTACAATAGAGAACAAAATAAATATGGTTTATATGATTTAGTATCAAGGGAGGCAGTATATCCAGAAGTTGGTGAATTAACTGGTGAAAGATACGATTATTATGGCCAATATCTCGAATTTACTGGAAAGACTGAAAATATAAATACATACGTTACTGAAGACCTTGAATTAGTTAAATATATTGAATCAAATGGTAACCAACAAATCAATACCGGTCTCATCTTTAACCCCGAGACAGATTCAATTATTTGTGACTTTGAATCAACTGTCCAAAATCAAAATGGTATGATTATCGCAAGTGCCCAAAGCGAAAACTATTTCTGGTTCTATCATTATGTATCTGGCTCACAAATCACTTTATATAATGGTTCAGCTAATAAACAAGTTAAGGTTGGTGGAAGAGCGATTGACCTTTCAAGACACACAATGTCTTATACAAATAAATCATTCTATATAGATGGTACTCTCTTGGGTACTGACTCAAGAACTTTAAATCCTAATGATGAAGATTTATATATTTCATCTTGGGGTAATAATTATTTCTATTCAGGAAAGATTTATAGTATTAAGATTTATAGAGGCCAATATTTAATTAGAGACTATGTTCCAATTTATAATAAGGTTCTAAATAAATATGGACTCTATGATAGAGTTGAAGAAAAAGAATATTATTCAGATACTAACTCTCCATATACTGGACAAAGATATGGAACGACTGATGACTACACTATGTATGATATGAGTGAAGTCATTAAGAAAATAAAAGAAGCTGGTTTAGATCAAGTCTATGACCTAGCTGAATACATTGAATCAACTGGCACACAATATATCAACACTGGTTATGTGTTCAATTCAAACACATCTATTGAATCAGAAATCATGTTTACTGATCAATTCTCATACAACATGATGTATGGTGCTTGGCCATTATTCTCTGTCGCTCTTGTTGATAAGAATTTACTTTGTGTTTCGAGTGGTTCAGCAGAAACTCAAAATGTTGGACTTAATGTTCAAGCAAATACTAAATATAAAATAGTACATTCTCCACAAGGAATCATGTTTAATGGAGTTGCAAAATCATTTGGTAATGGAATTAACTCTAATCCAAATGATAGAACATTACTCCTCTTTGCTGCATCAGATATCTCAACAGGAAATAATCCATTTGCATGGCAGTCATATGGTAAGGGAAGAATCTATGGGGTAAAGGTATATGAAGGAACTGAACTCGTTCACTTCTTTATCCCTATATATAATAAACTCACTAATGAGTATGGAATGTTTGATGCGTTTACTAATACTGACTTCTATTCATTAGGAGAAGAAAAGTTTATTGGTAAGATTGCATCTAACTCATATATAAATACTCAGACTATTGTTCCATCTTATTTATCACTAGCTGATTATATTGAATCAGATGGTAATGAATATATTGATACTCTACTTTTAGTAGATGAAAACACTGACATAAGATTAGATACAATGTTTACTGAAACTACTAATTCATATCAAGGTGTCTATGGCTTTATGGCTGTATCACTTAGAGGCGGAACTACTGTATCAGATTATACATATGGTGATCATGCCACACATAGTTATGAAAACAAAGCTAATACTAGATATGTTATTGAATGGCGTAAATCTAATCATGGTTTATATATTGATAATAATCTAGTATATGAACAAGAAACATTAGGTAAAACTAAAGATGCAACATTCTATCTATTCGCAGTAAGTAATTATTCTACACTTAGAAGTGCTAAAGCTAGAGTGTATTCATTTAAAGCATGGCAAAATGACACTATTGTTAGATATATGGTTCCAATCTACAACAATCAATCAAATAGATATGGTATGTATGATTTAGTAGAAGGTAAAGAATACTATTCAGCTACCGATGATATGTTTACTGGAAAGATATCTGAGGAATCATCATCTAACACAACTATTAATATCCCAGGATATTTAAATCTCGCAGATCATATTACCTTCACAGGTAAACAATGTATTGATTCAGAGATTAAACAATTAACCGCGTATAACTTCGTAATCACTATTGATTATAAGAGAAGTGATATTGAAGACGCAGATATGTGTTTATTCGGTCAAAGACAATTTGGTAAGTTCACAAATATCTATAAAGGATATTTTGAATCAGCTTATGGAAATACTACATCTGGTACTGCGAAAGATACAGATAGACATACTGTCGTTATGGATAACGCAGGATTATACCTAGATGGCAAAACATTAATTACTAAGAATCTCTCTTTAGTTCAGTCAGATTATGGCGCATTAATTGGTGCGTTTAGTGAAACCGACTATAGAGAAGCTAAATGGTACTATAAAGGTGATATTTATAGTATTAAGGTTTTAGATAGTGGTATCTGTATTAAATCATTTATCCCTATTTATAATACTTTAACAAGCGATTATGGTCTTTATGACCTTGTAGAAGGGAAGGAATACTATTCAATTAGTGGTACTAAACTTCAAGGTGCACTACCTACTACAGTTGATCCAACTATTCCAAATTATTTAGAAGAAGCAGAATACGTTGAATCGACAGGAAAACAATACATCGATACTAACTGGATTCCATCATATGACAAAGGGTTTACAGTAAAAGTAGAATATACTCCAAGAGAATTAAATAAACGATATAGTCTTATGTCTAATCATGATGCCCCGAATGCAACTTCTCTTGAAATAAATGAGAATAATCAAAGTAGATTCTGGATTTATAATGGAAGTATAGACGATAAATGTGGTACAGTTAAGCTTGAAAAGAACACTTCGATATTTAAATTTGAATCTAACACATTTACTCAAACAACTAATGGTGTAACATCATCGGGTACACTTGATGTTTCATCTGATATGCAAGCATCGATGATTATATTCTTAGATAGAACTCAAAGATTTGATGTTTTCACTAATGATTTAGTTCTTTATAGTTTGAAATGTTATGATGGAGTCCAACTTGTTAGGGACTTTATTCCTGTCTATAATAAACTCACTAATTCATATGGACTATATGATAAGGTTGAAGGCAAAGAATATTATTCAGCAACTGCTGAAGGATTAAAAGGAAGTGTAAGTGATCAAATCAAACTTCCATCTCACTTAAAGTTCGCTGAATATATTGAATCTATGGGACAAGAATATATTGAACTTCCAAGTACTCTAAATTGTGACTACTTTGAAATAGAAGCTCAATATAAAGAAGCTGAAACTGAAAGTACTTTAATTGGTAACCAATCAAATGGATCAAGTCAAAGATGGGAATTATTTACATACCCTCAATCAAAAACTTATAACATCTGGTCCGCAAGTAAGAGTACTTTAACTTCTGATATAGATGCGACAGTTAAAGCTAAGATATCTTATAGTTATAAGACTGGTAAGATTAGGATAAATGAAAAAGAATATAACTTTGGAGTTCTTGAATGTCAACCTACTCATATGCTTCAATATGGTAATGATACTCTATACTCTAAGGCTAGACTTTATTATGCTAAGTTCGCTAAAGGCGGAGAAACTGTATTATATTTAATTCCTGTCTATAATACTCAAACTAATACATATGGTATGTATGATGTAATAGGCTCTAGAGAATATTATTCTCCATCAAGTAGTGATTTCACGGGATCACTTAAAGATAGTTCTAATTCACTACTTAATCTTCCAGATTATATTGAGGCCGCAGACTATATTAAGTTCACTGGTTCTCAAACAATTGATTCGCTAGTTACTGGTGGTGCTACATGGACATTTGACCTTAAGTGGATGCCTGGAAATGACAGAGAACTTATGGGATATGGTGGTAGTTCTTCTGAATACTTTGGCATAGGAAAAGATGGAAACTATGGAAACTATAATACAAGTAAGACTAAAGCGGGCAATAGAGACTTAGTTGTATTTAGATATGATCAAGGTGAATCAGGTATCTGGGTAAATGGTAAAAATGTCCTCGCTACTTCATATATTGAAGAAAAAACTAGAAACTCGTTCACATTCGGTTCACTTAAAAATAATTTCTACGCAACTAATTTAACTATTTACGATATTACTTGCGTTCAAAACAATAAAACTATTAAACACTTTATTCCTATATATAATAAGTTAACTAATGAATATGGTTTATATGATTTAATAGAAGAAAAAGAATACTATTCAACAACTGATACCCCACTGGTAGGCGCAAGAACCACAAAAGGTACACTTAAGATTTCAACTGACAAAGAAGCTTTATTCGTTTATAAAGGTGAAACATTTAAGTCTAAATGTAGTGGTGTAGTAATCTATGATGAGAATGGCAATATTCTATCTAACTATGCCCCAGTAATGAGACTCTCAGATGGTAAAGTAGGATTTATTGATTTAATTACTAATGAATTCTATCTAGACCAAAATGGTGAATCATTTAAATATGATACTGTATCGCTTCCAATTGAAAGTGAGACAGTAATAAAAGAACCTACTTATAATGAAGAAGGTATTAAAGAAATTAAGTATGTTGGAATAGATGAAAAAGAGACTGTGAAGATTGATAAGTTATCATATCTAGTCACATTCACTCATAGTAATAAGTTCGCAATTAGAATTTATAATACTACTAATATTAAAGACGGATTTATTGATTCCGATTCAACATATAGTAAGAACCAATATACATTCAATTATTCAAAAGTAAATGCCTTTGTAATGTTTGAAGTAGTGTCTTATTATGGTGATGCATATAAGATAGGTGGACGTGCTGTAAACATCAAAGATAATATCTATATAATCTATAATATAGACTCGGATATGGATATTTCAATTATTGAATAATTAACCTAAAAAGATATGAGATACTCGCATTATTTGTGAGTATCTCATATTGTAAAAAAATAGTTTGACATATTAGTCTTATTATTATAAAATAATAG
>JAILNJ010000198.1 GCA_024691665.1 Gammaproteobacteria bacterium
AAAACATGCTTTTAGCTAAACTTGCTATGGATATTGAAGCTAAGAAGAATAAGTCTAGAATAGCTGAATGGAATTATGAAGACGTAGAATCTAAGATTTGGCCTGTACACCCTCTATCTAAAATGTGGGGCATAGGTAGAAGACTCGAAGTTACACTAAATAATATGGGTTGTAAAAAGATTGGTGATATTGCCAAGATGGATGTTCAAAAACTTAAGAAAAAACTTGGTGTAATAGGAGAAGAACTCTGGTACCACACACACGGTATTGATATGTCTTTAATTCAAGATAAAAGTAAGGTTAAACCACTATCTAGAAGTTATGGAATTGGACAAGTTTTATTTAATGATTATGATATAAACACAATTCCTCAAATTATATTAGAGATGTCTGATGAGATCTCGTCAAGACTTAGGATAAATAAACAAAAATGTAGCGTTGTACACCTAAATTTACGCTATAGCAAGGATGAATACAGCGGAGGAATTGCTCATCAAATGAAATTAAGCAGCCCTATTAATTTGGGACAAGAAATAAAAGAAGTTTGCATGAGCATGATAAATAAGTATTATAAAGGCGAGAAAATTAGAGGTGTACAAATCTCTGTATCTGGAATAGTTGATTCCACAGAAAGACAACTTGAGCTCTTTGTTGATAATGAGAAGGCTATTAAAGAGAAAAAGTTGTTAGATACTATGGACGTAATTAAAAGAAGATATGGAAAGAATTCTGTTAGAAGAGCTTCGACAGAACTCGAATATTCAACTGCTAAGTTGCGTAATAAGGAAATAGGTGGACACAATGAGTGAGTATCATGATAGAGGAATAATTAAGTGGGCCGCTTTTGAAGCATTAGTCAGCGGAGATGAAATATTAGAAAAACTATTATATAATCTATATAGAAGGAATAAGCCTATTTTATCTGAAGATGAATATAGGGAATTAGATCAAAATTTAAAAGAAGCTCTAGATAATGATAAAAAAGTAATTATTAAGTATTATAAAGATGGTTATGTGTTTGATTCATACGGTAGAATTAAAAAGATAAATCAAATAGATAAAATAATTACATTAAATACTGGTGAAAGTGTCAAAATTGATGACATAATGGATATAAAAATAGAGGACTAATATGATTAAGAAAGCTTATGCAAAATTAAATCTATTTCTAAATGTTAAAGACAAGAGAGAAGATGGATTCCATAATCTTGAAATGATCAATATTATGATCAATTTAGCTGATGAACTTGAATTCATTCCTACAGACGGTGAGGTTAAAGTTGTAGTAATGAATAACAAGAGCCTAAATGGCAAAAATAATCTAGCTTATAAAGTTGCATCATACTTAAAGAAAGCATATAGAATAGAAACAGGCGTTAAAATCTTAATATATAAAAATATTCCAGTAGGTGGTGGGCTTGGTGGTGGATCAAGTGATGCTGCGTGTGCACTTCTTGCATTAAATGAGTTCTGGAATCTTGGATTAAGCTTTGATGAAATGTTTGAATTAGCTAAGAAGTTTGGTTCAGATACACCATACTGTTTATACCAAGAACCAGCTATAGTTACTGGAGTAGGTTTTGACATTAAACCAATTGATATTGATATCAGTAATTTTGACATTTCTTTATATAATAGAGGTGTTAATGTTTCTACTGGCACAATCTTTAAAAACCTTAAATCTTATAACAAATATAGCCTAGAAGACGCAATCAAAGCATTACAATCAAAAGACTATAATGAATTTGTTAAAGGGCTTAAGAATGATTTAGAGGATACAGTATTTGAACTATATCCTGAGGTTAAGAACCAATATGATACAGTTAAAAGACTTTGTGGAGAAGACGGAGTTTTTATGACTGGTAGTGGTTCTACAATTATTAAAATTTCACAAAAAAAATAAAAATGTTTTCCTCGTGAAAACGTTTTTTATTTTATAAATCGTATTAATATTATAAAATTATAATATAACCTGTCTATGGAGGACTTATGGCTTTATATCATGATGAAAAGATAAGATTATTCTCATTAACTTCTAACAAACCTCTTGCTGAAGAAGTTTCAAAGGCTCTTGGAGTTGAACTCAGCCCTTGTGAAGTAAGCAGATTCAGTGATGGTGAAATTGGAGTTAATATTAGTGATACCGTTAGAGGACACAGAGTATTTGTTATTCAATCTACATCTGCTCCTGTAAATGAACGTGTTATGGAACTTTTAATCTTTATTGATGCACTAAAGAGAGCATCAGCTAAAGAAGTAATTGTAGTTCTTCCTTACTATGGCTATGCAAGACAAGACAGAAAAGCACAACCTAGACAACCAATCTCAGCTAAGTTAATCGCAGACTTATTAACTGTTGCTGGTACATCTAGAGTTATCTGTTTAGATCTTCACGCAGCCCAAATTCAAGGTTTCTTCAATATTCCAATCGATAACTTAATGGCTATGCCATTATTCTATGAATATATTAAGAATCACAAGATCGAAGACCCAATTGTAGTATCTCCAGACCATGGAGGTGCTAATAGAGCTAGAAAACTTGCTGATGCGATCCACACAGACATCGCTATCATCGATAAGAGAAGACCTAGACCAAATGTATCAGAAGTTATGAACGTCATTGGTGATGTTAAAGGCAAGAATTGTATCATAGTAGACGACTTAATTGATACAGCTGGTACATTATATAACGCTGCTAAAGCTTTAAAAGAAAGTGGTGCTAAAGATATTTATTGTTTCGCATCTCATGCAATATTTAGTGGTGAAGCTGTAAAGAGATTAAGTGACGAATCATTATTCAAGAAAGTGGTTGTTACAAATTCAATCAATTTACCTGAAGAAAAGAAGTTTAATAATTTAGAAGTTTTATCTATCGCAGAATTACTCGCATCTGCTATCCAAAAGGTATTAGATGATACTGCGATGAGCCCATTATTCTTCTAAATTTAATAAATATTCAAAAAGAGAAGAAATAAATTTTCTTCTTTTTTTGTTTTTGTATTATAATAATAATACTGGAATTAAGGAGTATTATGGAAAGAATAGTAGATTTTTTTAAGAATCCAAGTGAATATGAAGGAAAAACAATAACAATTTCTGGTTGGATTAGAAATAATAGAAGCCAAGCTCAATTTGGTTTTATAGATTTAAACGATGGAACAAGTTTTAAAACTGTTCAAGTAGTTTATGAAGAAGCGTTAGCTAACTTCAAGAACATTCAAAAGATGAGAAATGGTGCATCAGTTGAAGTTACAGGCACATTTGTGCTTACACCTGATAGAGGTCAACCATTCGAAATCAAAGCTCAAGAAGTTAAATTATTAGGAGATTCTACACCAGATTTCCCAATTCAACCAAAAAGACACACAAGAGAGTTTTTAAGAGAATTACCTCATCTTCGTGTTAGAACTAACTTATTTAATGCAGTATTTAGAGTTAGAAATACAGCCGCATTCGCAATTCATAAATTCTTCCAAGAAAGAGGCTTCTTATATGTTCACACTCCTCTAATCACATCAAATGATGGTGAAGGAGCTGGTCAATTATTTAGTGTATCTACTGATTCTAAGAACCCATATACTGATTTCTTCGGAAAGAGAACTTACCTTACAGTTACAGGACAACTTCATGTAGAACCATTCGCAATGGCGTTCAGAAA
>JAILNJ010000199.1 GCA_024691665.1 Gammaproteobacteria bacterium
CCAATTACTCTAATGTTTTCATTTTGTTCTTTTAAATATCTTCCAACACCACTAATAGTTCCACCAGTTCCAATACCTGCAACTAGTGCGTCTACCTTGCCATCAAGTGCTTCATAGATTTCTGGAGCTGTGTGAAGATAGTGAGCTTTAGGATTTGATTCATTAACGAATTGTCCTACAATAATTGAACCTGGGTTAGCTTCTTGAATTTCTTTAGCTTTCTTAATAGCTCCGTTCATTCCATTAATGCCAGGAGTTAATATTACATGAGCTCCATATGATTTCATGAAGTCAATTCTTTCCTTGCTCATACTATCAGGCATAACAATAGTTAAGTTATAGCCTTTAAAGTTAGCAATAAATGCAAGACCAATTCCAGTGTTACCACTAGTTGGCTCAATAAGAAGTGTATCTTGGTTAATTACTCCTTCTTTTTCTAAGTCTTCAATCATTTGAAGAGCCGCTCTATCTTTAACTGAACCACCTGGATTAAAAGCTTCTATTTTTGCGTATAGATTAGCTTTTAGGTTGAATGCTTCCATTACATTGTTTAGTTTAACAAGAGGTGTATTACCTACAAGTTCTAATATTGAATTATATATTTTCATAATTGTCCCCTATTTGTGAATAATTATACCAAATGGCCAAAATTATAAAAGTAATATGCTCAAAAAATAAAGGCTCTAGAATTTATCTAGAGCCAGTTTTTTTAATTATTCAGCAAAATCAATAACGATTGTAGCTTCGCCATTAGCGAGTGTCTTAACTTCAACTGTGAATCCAGCGTTAGAGCCATCAGACCACTTAACATTTGTAAGTTTGCCTGATTGTTGCCATAAGTCACTATTATCTAAGTAAGCGTTTTGAGAGATTGATGAATCACCATCTGCTTCTACTACTGTAATAAGCATGTTGTCCTTATTACCGTTGTTAGCAGCTGTAACATCCCAAATTGAAGCGATTTCTGTTTCATTTGCTTTTGGATCAGCAACTACATGAAGAATCATTACACCAGCTTCAGTTGGAAGGCCGCTATAGCCCTTCATCATTTCATTTACACCTTCTGGAGTGTAGAGATAGATTACATAGAATTCATTGAAATAAATACCATTATAATCTTTAGTGATGAAGATAGCTTTCTTAGTGATATCAGCACCTTCAACTTTAGATAATGCTTCAATTGATAATTCAGCATCTTTATTGATTACGATAGTTGGGTTAATCCAACCGAGTAATGCTTTAGAGAATGCATCATGATCACCTACGTTAGTATCCATCATGATACCGCCACCAAATCCACCTGTTTCAATGTTATCTTCACCATTATAGTCATAGTAGTCATCAAGACCTAAAGCGTGACCAGTTTCATGAATAACTGTTTCAGCGTTAACTGTAGGTTGATATGAAAGAACTGTTTCATAATCGTTAGCTGTTAATTTGTCAGTGAAGAAATCATAACTTAACCACATATAAACATCGATACCCTTTTCATCATAGTGAGTTTCTTCAGTTTCATAGAACTCATAAGTATATGCCCACCAGATATCTAATGCATCAGCATTACCAGATGCGTATGGTGCAAGATAAATCATGTATACGCAATCGATGTATCCATCATTATTAGCATCATAATCTTTATAATCAATAGTTGAATCATAGTATTTGATAGCTTCAGCTAAATATTTATAATCTAATGAATCATAGCCATCAAGATAATCGTTTGGATAAGATTTACCACTTACTGTTTGAGCAGTATGATACCAAGGATCTTCTGTTACATATGCATCAAGAACATCAGCATGAATGTTTAACTTACCATAAGATACTTTTTCGTAATATGAATGGAGTGATTCCCAACCAGTTTGTTCACTTGATCCATTGAAACTTAATTCAAGAGTAGATTTATAGTTAGCATATTTAGTTGTGTCAGAGTTAGAGAATTGTACTGGAATAACAAGTACTTTTACATCACCTGTTGATGGAAGACCAACGTTAACACCATATCTTTCAGTTGCATACTTAATGCCTTTACCTTGATCTTCAACGAATTCATCCATCTTGCCTTCGCTCATCTTAACTTGAACGAATACTTTAGCAGTTTGATCACCCTTAGTAAGAACGATTGTGTATGTTCCAGGTTTTGTTTTGTTATATTCTGTATCATCAACGCCGTATTCTTCAGCTGTAAGAACTGTCTTAACACCGTTTTGATAGAATGTTACAACTAAATCAGCGAGTACATCTTTAATAGCTGTATCATATTCAACTGTGATATCTTTAACATTAGTCTTAAGACCATTAGAGAGTTCGATTGATGAAATGTCTGTAAGTCTTAAAGCGAATTCTTCGCCAACGAGTGTTACTGCAACATTCTTTAAGCTAATAGCTTTGCCAACTTCAGCACCTGAGAAGAGTTGAGTTACTTTTTCTTTAGCTGCGTCTTCGAATAACAATGTAATATCTTTACCACCAAGAGTAGTAAATACTACAGATTTATTAGCAACATCTAATGTCTTAATAGTTAAATAATTGAAGTTAATGATTTCACCAGCGTATGTAACATCTTTTTCTTCTAAAGATTCAACTTCATAACCAACCATTGAAACTGCTTCTTCTTCATCAATTGTGAGGCTAGTTAATACGAGTTCATAGAGTTTACCAGTTACTTTAACGGTTGCTGTGAATTCAACAATCTTTCCAACTGCAGGAACTGTTTCAAGAGTTTCATAATGTAATGCGATTGAACCAGTTTCATCACATACATATAATACTTTTTCAGCTGTGTTAACACCATTTACATATGCAGCTAGTTCAACAGATGCACCATCTTCAAGTTCATATACTCCAGATACTTTAGCTTCTTCGCCTTGTGGTACATACTTAGTAGCTTCAGGAATAGTGAAATCTACTGTACCAATATTAGAGAATTCAATAGTGTATGTGAAGTTTCCATCATATGTTTCATCACCGTCAGAATATGTGTCTACTTCATGATAACTAGATTTAACAGTAATCTTTGATACTTGACCGTTAGCGATAATTACTTCAAAGTTCTTATATGTTTCAGTGCATACATAGTGATATTCATCACCATACATATCAACATCATCACCTTCTAAGTTTCCGTTACCACAGAAGAATGCATCACCAATTGAATTTACTTTAGAAGCAGATAATCTATATTTGTTTTCACCAATCTTTTCAAAATCAGTATAAACTAATGAATCATAATCAAGTTCTGGAAGATTTAATGCATAGAAATATGAATCAAAGTCAGCACTTTCACTTGTTACATAGTACCAAGCTGAACCTTCAGAATCATCTGGAGCATTCTTTCTAGAATATTGATCCCAGTCAATGTTATCCCAATCAATATCTCCATAGTCTTCTTCAGAATATTCAAATACAACGTATTTAACTTGTTCTTCAACAAAGTAATAGTAAGTTACTGGAATGAGTTCACCAGATAACCAATCTTCTTCTGTTGTTTCAACTTTGATTGCGTTCTTTTCATTACCCTTGAAATACACAGTAACATCTAGAGGATAATCAGCGAAATCTCCAGTACCTTTATATGCATAATGTAATTTATAGTTAGTTAAGCTTTGAAGAGCATTAAGAGCTTGATTTAAAGCTTCATCAGCTGGTTTAACTTCAACAGGTTTAACTGCTTCATTGCTATAAGTTACAGTGATGCTATCAAATTTTTGACCACCACCAGTTACTGCAAATGCGAAATATGCATAAGAGCCTTCAAATTCATATGTATAAGTTCCGGCTTTAGTGATTGTGATAGTTCCTTCTGGTTCTAAACCAGCACTTTCAAAATCATCAATAGAATCAAATGGTTCTTCTAAACCAAAGAAATTTAATGTTCTTGAATCATATGGTTTATCAGATGTTACTACTGTGATAGACTTAACAGCATTACCAGCAGTTTTATTTAATAATACAGCGCCTTCTTTATTTTTATCAGGTTTTGGTGCACGGAATTGTAATTTGCCACCATCAACAATGATATGTGCATAATATTCAACTCCATCTTTAGTAACTGTAAGATCTGTGTATGTAGATCCAGTTGTTCTAAAGTCTGAGGCAGCAAACTTAACTTCTTTAGTTTGTCCTTGAGTTTGGCCTCCACCAGTAGTTTGGCCTCCACCAGTAGTTTGGCTTCCTCCATTACCAGTAGTTTGGCCGCCTTTAGTAGTAGAATCTCCATAACCGCCTTGAGTTGAAGAGCTATTACTACCTTGTGTGTTAGTTATTTCTGTGCCATTATCAACTGTCTTTCTT
>JAILNJ010000074.1 GCA_024691665.1 Gammaproteobacteria bacterium
TTATTATATACTAATCTATTAAAAATATTTCTTGAAAATAAAAGGCAAATATCATATAATTAAAAAGGCTTTTGAAAAGCTATAGGAGGGACTATATATGAAAGCGTGTTACGTTACAGGCGTTAAGTCTATGAAAGGACACAAAAGATCACACTCTCTTCATGCTACAAACAAAACTTGGAAAGCTAATCTTCAAAAAGTAACAATCATCAACGAAAAAGGTGAAGAAGAAAGAGTATTTGTTTCAGCTAGAGCCCTCAAAAGAGGAGTTAAGAGAGGAACAATCAAGAGAGCATAGTTCTCTTATAAAAAGACAAACTGCGGGTTTGTTTTTTTATTGCCTTTTTATATAAGAAAAGCGAGCTTCGTGCTCGCTTTTTTTATTTTGCTGTTCTCTTAAATACGATTGTAACTTCTACTTCTTCACCTGCTCTTAATACAGTGAGTACTACAGAGTCACCAATCTTAGAATTTCTTAAGTATGGTTGAAGGTCTGCTGATGAAGAACATTTAAATCCATCAGTCTTAATAATTATATCGTTTGGTTGAAGTAGTCCATCACAAGATTTTCCTTCAGTTACTTCTGCTACTAAGATACCTTCAGTTACTGAATCCGGAACATTATATTTAGTTCTTCCTTGTCTTGTTAATCCAGCAACATCAATAGTAGTGATACCAAATGAAACAGTTCCATCGTATGAACCATATTCAATTATTTGTCTTTGAACTTCTTTTACTAAATCAATTGGAATAGAGAAGTTAAGTCCTTCAATATCGGCCGATGCATATTTAATTGAGTTAATACCAATTACTTTACCATCTAAAGTGAATAATCCTCCTCCAGAGTTACCACTATTAATAGCAGCATCATGTTGGATATAGAATAAGAATTGATTAACTGAATTATTTGAATCAATTAAGTGTCTGTCATTGCCAGACACAATACCAAATGTAGCAGTACCAAATAATGTTTCACCTTTAGGGTTTCCTACAGCAAGAACGATAGTTCCAGGTTTGATAGATGCACTTTCGCCAAGTTCAGCTACAGTAAATTCTCTACTAGTTTCAAATGTGATTACTGCAATATCAGTAGTTTCATCTGCACCAACTAGTGATGCAACTAATGTAGTCTCATCTTCAAAGCCAACCATATAACCTTGACCACCATTAACTACGTGTTCATTAGTGATAGCGTAATATTTATATTTGAATTCACTTCCTTCAGGATTTACATCTCTTCTATAAATAACACCCGAACCATATGAAGATTTAACTAGTTCACCATTATTATCTTTAAGTGTATATACACCAATATTAGCTTTAGCTGCAGTTTGAAGTACGTTATAGATTTCATCTTGAAGTCTTTCCCATTCTACAGTGCCTTCACCATATTGTTCCATAAGATCATTATAGATTTGTTCTCTTAAATCTCTTTCAATATCATCTTTTACTTTTGAATAGATTTCATCAGCGATAGATTTTCTATCAATCGCAGTTTGTCCATTAGCTGTAGTATTAAGTTTAAAATCACAACCAGTAAGTAATACTAGTGAAAAAGCTAATATTAATAAGCTTAATAATCTTTTCATATCTTTACCTCCTATAAAAGAGCCATAAAGTGCTCTACATAGGCTTTCGCATAATCTTCAGCTTTAGTAATGGCTGAACCTACTACACAAAGATCACAGTATTCTTTAACCTTTTGACCAGTAGTTAAATTGATTCCACCATCAATACTAATTAAATAGTGACGATTATTCTTTATCTTATATTCTTTTAAGTGTTTAACCTTATCAATTGAAGACTCCATAAATGCTTGTCCTCCAGCCCCTGGGTTAACACTCATAACTAAAACTAAGTCTAGTTTATCTAAATACTTATCAAGTACGTGTACATCAGTTTCAGGGTTAATCGCAAGTCCTGCCTTAAGGCCTAATGAATGAATCATATCGATTCTTTCGTCAACTTTACCAACTTCATAATGGAAAGTAATAAAGTCTGCGCCTGCTTCTTTATACTTTAAGAAATGGTTCTCAGGATCCTCAACCATTAGATGCACATCAATTACACTTCTTGGAGAAGCTAAATATGATTCTTTAACAATCAATTCATCAAATGATGTATTAGGAACGAACTTACCATCCATAATATCCATATGAAGAATTGGAAGCATTTGGAATTTAGAATAATATTCTTTTAAATTGTCTTTTGGAGAATTGAGAATTGATAAATTTACCATCATATTAATATTTCCTCCCGTACACTTTTTTAGCTTGTTTTATTTCTGTATAAATCTTTTTATAGCTCTCATAACGAGTAGCTAAAATATCGCCAGAATTCACTAAATCTTTAATCTTACAATTAGGTTCTGATAAATGTAAACATTCATTGTATTTACATTCATTTAAGTGAGCTCTAAACTCAGGATAGTAATCTTTAAGACGCTCTACTTCTATCTCACTAAAATCTAGTGATGAAAATCCAGGTGAGTCTGCGATATACATTCCATCAATATCGTATAAAGTAGTCTCACGAGTAGTATGTTTACCACGACCTAAGGCTTTACTAATCTCTTGAGTTTCAAGTGATAGTTCTGGGAATATTGTATTCAAAAGGTGACTCTTACCCGCTCCTGTTTGTCCACTTAAAATAGAGACTTTTCCTTTTAAGAGATTAAAGAGTTCATCTTTAGACATTAGTCCATTTATATCAGAATAAAATACATTGTAGTAATTTTTATAATAAGACATAAAGGACTTAATAGTCTCAAGTTCTTTTGATTCTAGTAAGTCGCATTTAGTTATTACAATAATTGGTTTGACATAGTTTCTTTCTATATTTAGCAAGAATCTATCTAATAAATCTAAGTCAAAGTTAGGTGACTTTGAAGACATAATCAAAATAACATAATCTACATTAGATACCTTTGGACGAACAAAGGTATTCTTTCTATCATACATCTTTAAAATTGTGGTTTCATTAAAATCCACATCATCTCCAACCTTAGGTTCTAAAGAGTGGTATCTAAAAATACCTTTGGGTTTTACCGTATGAATAGTGTTTGTCTCTATATCTTTAACACTATATGTACCAGATACTATTTTGATTATTTTACCTTTCAAAGCTTATTCACCTAAATAAATACCAAGTTCTTTTGCGCACTTGATTAGTGGGTCATTTAAATCTACGTTGTGTGCTCCACCAGTAGATGTTTCACCCACAGGTCCATTACCTACGATATCAGTAATTGGAACGAATGTGTCTACACCGCCTTTAACAGCTACCATCTTTCCATAGTCTTTATTCTTGATAGCTCTAATAGCGAGGGCGCCATATCTAAAGCCAAGAACGATGTCATTAACGTTAGTATCGCCACCTCTTTGGATATATGCGAGGTTAGTGTTTCTAACTTCTTGACCAGTAATTGGTTTTAGTCTTTCTTCAATTTGTTTAGCAAGGATAGCACCAACTCCACCGAGTTTAACTGCGTCTGGGTAGTTCTTATCAATGAAAGCTACTTGTTCTTTTCCTCTTTCATGCGCACCTTCTGATACAACGATTACAGAAGATCTATATCCTTTTTCAAATCTATCTTTTAAGAATTCAACTACCTTATCTACTTCATAGTTAACTTCTGGAAGTAAGATAGCATCAGCGTTACCGCCAATACCGCCTTCAAGAGCAAGCCAACCAGCTTGTCTACCCATAACTTCAAGAAGCATTACTCTTTCATGAGAATAAGCTGTAGTCTTTAAAGATTGAACTGCATCTGCGATATGGAAATATGCAGTAGTGTATCCGAATGATCTATCAGTATATGGAACGTCATTATCAATAGTTTTAGGAACGCATACTACGTTTACACCCTTTCTCATGAAGTCACGAGCAGATGTCATAGAACCGTCTCCACCAACTACTACTAAACATTCAACATCATCTTCTCTTAAGTTTTTAACAGCGATATCTGAAACATCTTTATATTCGTATGTTCCATCTTCTTTCTTAACTCTAAAGTTGAATAGATTTGTCTTGTTTGAGTTTCTAATGATAGAACCACCCTTACGAGATAAATCCATAACTGATCTTTCATCTAATTTTACATAGTCGTTAGAAAGTAGGCCATCATATCCTCTTTCATAGCCTATAATTTCATACCCTTCTTTAATTCCACCTCTTACTACTGCTTCAATTACAGCATTAAGACCACTACAGTCACCGCCAGATGTTAGCACTGCAATCTTTTTCATTTTATTTGTCTCCCTTCAATTGTTTTGCTCTAAGTTGTCCGCAAGCGGCATCAATGTCTCCACCCATTTTTCTTCTTCTAGTGACATTTATGCCCCTCTTTTTTAATGTATCATAAAATACATTAACTGAATCAACTTTTGATGTCTTAAATTCAAATTCCTTAACTTCATTGTAAGGAATTAAGTTTACATATTGATTTAAACCTCTAAGTAAATCACTTAATTCATTAGCGTTTTCTTTTGAATCATTAATGCCATCAAGCATTAAGTATTCAAAGGTAATTCTTCTTTTTGTCTTATCGTAATAATATTTAATCGCTTCTATTAAATCGCTAAGTTTGTACCTTTTACTTATAGGCATTAACTTATTTCTGATCTCATCATTTGGTGCGTGAAGAGAAATAGCTAAGTTAATTCCTAAGTTTAAATCAGCTAGTTCATAAATTTTTGGAACAATTCCACAAGTACTCATAGTAATGTGTCTTATTCCAATTTCTAGTCCTTTTGGACTATTAATGATGTTGATAAAATTCATAACATTTTCAAAATTATCTAATGGTTCACCAATTCCCATGATAACAATGTGACCAATTTTAACGTTAGAATCTTCTTCAACAGTCATTATCTCAGAAACCATTTCTGATGCTTCAAGCTCTCTTTTCTTTTTGAATAAGCCTGATGCACAGAATGCGCATCCCATATTACAACCAACTTCTGATGTAACACATAGACTAATTCCATAATCATGATACATAAGAACAGTTTCTATTAAAGAATTATCACTTAATCTAAGTAAATATTTAGTAGTGTCATCACTTGACACTTGTTTCTCTGCGATTTCAGGAAGTTCAAGTGAATAGTTATTTACTAAGTATTCTCTTAATTCTTTTTTAATGTTAGACATTAAGTTAAAGTCTTTAACTTTCTTTCTGTATACCCAGTCAAAGATTTGGCTAGAGGAGAACTTAGAGTATCCAAAGGATACTAGTTCATCCTGCAAATCTTTTTCTTTGATTCCGTAAAACGATCTCATTATTTTCTTAACTCGATACCGAGTGTTTGAAGTTTAGCTAAGATTAACTCAATCGCATCATCAACTTCTTTAGTTTCAAGAGTTCTAGTGTTATCACCAAATGAGAGTGATACTGCGATTTGTTTCTTAGATGAACCAAATGATTCATCTTGGTATAAGTCAAAGATCTTAACTCCAAGTAAATTCTTTCTTACAGCTCTCTTGATGTTTTCTTCAAGTTCTTTAGCTGTAACAGATTTATCCATAACTAAAGCTAAGTCTCTTTCAATAGTTGGATATTTAGAAATTTCTTTAACTGTCTTCATCTTATGAGATGATTCGAATAACTTAGTTAAAGAGATTTCAAATACAAACACATTCTTAACTTCATATTTCTTTTCATAGTCAGGATGGAGTTTACCCATTACACCAACATTATCTCTTCCGAGAACTATAGATGCACTAACACCTGGATGGAATCCTTTTAAATCTTGAGCTGGTTTAGCGATTAAATAGTTCTTAATAGATAACTTATCGAATAAATCTTCAACGATACCTTTTAGATAGAAGAAATCAACTACTTCTTTTTGACCTTTCCAGAGTGTAGATTCATTTACACCAGTTAAAGCCATACTTAAGATGTAGTCTTCACCTTCTTTAGTGTAGCTTCTTCCAATTTCATAAATAGCTACATCATTTACCTTACGGTTATTGTTGTATTTGATTGTCTTAAGTAGTGATGGGATTAATGAATGTCTCATCACAGCTCTATCATCAGATAGTGGGTTCATTAATTCAATAGTACTTAATTCAGCATTATCAAAATCAACTGCTTCTTCTTTATTTACGAGTGAATATGTGATTACTTCATTTAAGTGATTAGATAAAGTATGTCTAATATTCTTCATAAATGTTTGGAATGGAGTGAGTCCACCAGCTTGATATGCTGCAGGGATTCTTGATTCAATCTTAGATAGTCCTGAAATTCTAACTACTTCTTCAATTAAATCTTGATAAGTATCGATGTCAGGTCTTCTCTTAGGAACGAGTACTGTGAATTCTTCGCCTTTAAGAGTATTTTCAAATGAAAGTGAATCAAATACAGTCTTAACTTCATCAAGTGTATAAACTCTTCCAAGTACTTTATTGATTTGAGTTAAAGTAACTTTAACTTCTTTTAAGCTATAATCATCGTTATCGAATGAAGATGGATTAGATAATACTTTACCATCAGCGAGTTCAATTAACATCTTTGTAGCTAAGTCTAAAGCGTACTTAGTTAAATCAGGATTAATTCCTTTTTCATATCTTAAAGATGATTCAGATTGAAGGCCAAGTCTCTTTGAAGTTTCTTTGATTGATTCAGGATCAAAGTTAGCACATTCAAGGAAGATATTCTTAGTGTTATCTGTAACTTCACTTTCAAGTCCACCCATAACACCACCAAGACACATTGCCTTACTTCCATCTGTGATAACGATATCAGTATCTTTAAGTACTCTTTCTTTATTATCAAGAGTTACAAAGATTTCGCCTTCTTTCGCATTTTTAACTACAACTTTCTTAGTCTTAATATAATCATAATCAAAAGCGTGTAGTGGGTGACCAGTAACCATAAGAACATAATTAGTGATATCAACTACGTTATTAATAGGACGAATGTTCATCTTCATTAAAGCGCCTCTTAACCACGCAGGAGATTCTTTAATCTTTACGTCTTTAATTACATTTGAATAGTAAGCTCTACATTTAGGAGTTTCAGTTGAAACAGTGATATCTGATTCTTCTTTAACTCTGTCATATTTAACTTCTTCGATATGCATTTCGCTATTAAGCATAGCTTTAGTATCATATGCAACACCGATGATTGAGAGTAGGTCTTGTCTATTAGGTGTAAGTTCAATTTCAAGAACGTTATCATCTAAATGCATATACTTAATTGGATCTTCTCCAAGCGGAGCATCGTCATCTAGATAATAGATTCCATCATATCCTTGGAACTTAGTATCAATACCAAGTTCTTCGAGCGAACAGTTCATACCACAAGATTCAACACCTCTAATAACTGCCTTCTTAATTTCTCCACCTGGAAGTTTGCAACCAAGTTGAGCAACTATAACTTTTCTTCCTACTTCTACGTTTGGTGCACCACATACGATTTCTTGTGTATGATCACCAAAATCTACTGTAGTAATGTGTAGGTGATTTGAATCTGGATGATCAACAATCTTAATAATCTTACCGATTTCAAGACCTTTAACATCACAGAATTTATTGAATGTGTCTACTTCAGCACTCTTTAAAGAGAAGTCTTTAACAAATTCTTTTTCATCTACATTAATATCAACATACTTTCTTAATATCTCAATTGGAATAAGCATAACTTCTCCTCCTATAATTTGAATTGTTTGAGTAATCTTAGATCATCACTGTATAAAGATCTAATATCATCAATTCCATATTTAAGCATAGCGATTCTTTCAACGCCTACACCAAATGCGAAGCCTTGGTATACTTTAGGGTCATAACCACACATACTTAAAACATTATTATTAACCATACCAGCACCTAAGATTTCAATCCAGCCAGTATCTTTGCAGAGTGGACATCCTTTACCTCTACACTTGAAGCATGATACGTCAACTTCAATTGATGGTTCAGTAAATGGGAAGTAAGAAGGACGAAGTCTAATTTGTCTATCTTCACCAAAGAGTCTTCTAGCCATAACTTCAAGAGTTCCTTTAAGTTCAGCCATAGATGCATCTTTATTTACTACTAGACCTTCAATTTGAGTGAATTGATGTGAATGTGTTGCATCATCTTCATCTCTTCTATAAGCTTTACCTGGGCAGATAATTCTAATATCTTTTTCACCTTTATATTCAAGCATTGTATGAGCTTGAGCAGCACTTGTTTGAGTTCTAAGTAGAGTTTCAACATCTACATAGAATGTGTCTTGCATAGCTCTAGCTGGGTGATTCTTTGGAACGTTTAAGAGTCTGAAGTTGTATTCATCCTTTTCAACTTCTGGTCCATCTTTAACTTCATAACCCATTGAAATAAATAGATCTTCTACCTCTTCAATAACTTTTGAAATAACATGGATAGATCCTTCATTAAACTTCTTTCCAGGAAGAGTAACGTCCACAGCTTCTTTCTTAAGCTTTTCTTCAACTTCTCTTTGTTCTAATTCTTTTCTCTTTTCATCAAAAAGTTGATTAGCGAGAGTTTTTAATGCATTTACTCTTTCACCAAACGCAGGTTTTTCTTCTTTAGGTAGGTCCTTCATTTGAAGCATTAATTCTTGGATAGGGCCTTTCTTACCTAAGTATTGAGCTTTAAGTTCATTTAAAGCTTGAAGATTTAATTTCACATTCTTTAATTCTTCTTCAAGTCTGCTTCTTAATTCCTCTAATGTCATAATTCCTCCATAAAAAATATCCTTAAAACAAAAACTTGTCTTAAGGACGAATAATAATCCGTGGTACCACCTTAATTCTAGATTGCTCTAGCACTTGGTTTGTGTTAACGCAGGTCTTGCGGGAGTGATTGGCTCCACTCAGGAATGAATTCATAAGACGCTAATATTGTGATCTCACCATCCACAATTCTCTTTGATTAGTTGAATCCTACTACTACTTTCCCTCAACGTTTTCATATTATTATAATATATGAAAAAGTAAATCGCAAGTGTAGTGTATGTGATATTTTAAATATTTTATATTTATCTCTTTTTCTTTAATGTGTGAATGAAATAGCCAATTATTTCAAAAATAAACATCTTAATTAAAGAAATATTGAGTATTGAAAGTAAGAATAAATCATATTTTAAATCATCATATTTGATGTTTTCTCTGATTACTTCATAGTACACATGAGACATAAATACTAAGGTTAATACAATAAGTACTGAAGATAATAGTGATGGGATAATCTTAAATGAATTGAACGCATAACTAAAATAGAAGTTTAGTCCTACTGAAACTATTAAAGATAATCCTAGCGATACCAAGAATACGATAATGAAATTCTTAATCTTTTCTCTCACAATAAAGTTGATTAAGCTTGTGATAAAGAGTGATACAACTATCGCAGATGTGATAGATAAAATAATATTACCAATAAGAATAGTTG
>JAILNJ010000082.1 GCA_024691665.1 Gammaproteobacteria bacterium
GAAATATAAAATATAGATTCAGTTAGAGGTAGCTTATATGCTGAAATTAGTTAATGTAGGCAAGATATATTCTCAAGAAGGAAATGTATCTGTCGGTATTAGAAAAGTAAACCTTGAATTTAATATTGGTGAGTTCGTTGCGATCACTGGTGAATCAGGTTCTGGTAAAACAACTCTTCTAAATGTGCTATCAGGAATAGACACATATGAAGAAGGTGAAATGTATGTTAATGGAGAAGAGACATCATACTATAACACCGAAGATTTAGAAGATTACAGAAATAAGTATGTTGGTTTTATATTCCAAAACTATAACATCGTTGATTCTTATACAGTTAAACAAAACGTTGAAGCTGCACTTATATTAAATGGTTATAAAAAAGATTATGTAAAATCAAAAGCTAAAGAGCTTATTGAAAAAGTAGGTCTAACACACAAGATGAATACTAAATCATCTAAGCTTTCTGGTGGTGAAAAACAAAGAGTTGTTATCGCAAGAGCTCTTGCGAAAGACCCTTTAATCATTGCCGCAGATGAACCTACTGGTAACCTTGATTCTAAGAGTGGTGAAGATATCATTAATCTTCTTCATGAAATTTCAAAAGATAAACTCGTATTAATCGTTACTCATAACTATGAAGAAGTTGAAGGTTATGCGACAAGACTAATCAGAGTTTATGATGGTGAGATAAAAGAAGATAGACAATTATCTAAATACGAAAATAAAGATAAAGAAGCATTAGAAATATTTGAAAAAGATGATTTAAATAAAAAAGAAAAGAAGAATCTCTTTGCGTTTAACTTAAGAGACTTATTTGCTTCACCTAAGAAATTTATCTTTAACTTAATTGTTTATTTCATTATGTCTTTAATAGTACTCTTAAGTGTAGGCTTCTATAGAAATATGACAAGAAGCCAATCTATGAGTTTGGTTCAAAATGTATTTGAAAATAACGATGCATTAAGACTCATAGTAAATAAGAAAGATAAGAGTGCATTCACAGATGCTGAATTAAATGACATTAAAAATAATAGTAGTGTTGATTTCATAGTAGAAAAAGATGTTATCACTGATCGTAATATTGATATTACAACTTCTGGTGCATCATTTGATCAAACTCCAGTAACTACATATATCTTAAACGCAGATGTTATTAAAGATGGTTCAATTAAATGTGGTAGAAAACCATCTAATGATGATGAAGTGGTTATATCACTTAATAAATCAGAATTAAGTATGTTAGATTTCTATAGTTATGATGATTTATTAAATAAGAAAATGTATGTTTCACGAAATTACTACGGAATGGAAATGAAAGGAGAATATACAATTTGCGGTGTTATCTCACTCGATAATCTTCCGAGTGGTATTAAGAGTTATGTTTATTTAAATTCAGGTGAATATGAAAAGGCAAGATTATCTTATTACCTTAATAGTTATATTGAAGAATTCTCAATTAAAGGTAAGAGTGCCGATGATCAAGAAGTTATATATTATCTTGCTGGTGGAGTAAAAAATATATTTAAGCTTGAAATAGATAATACTATTGAAAAAGGAAAATATAAAGTTGCTTTAAATGGAGCATTTGCTGCAATTGATCCAAACACCACAACTAAGTTCTATGCTAACGACAATACTTATGGTGTAATTCTAGATAAGGAATTAACATTCCTTGAAGTAATTAGCACATCTACTGAAGATGGTCTTGTTCACATCTATTTAAATAGTGAAGATTATAATGAAATTAATAAAGCGTTTAATACTTCTTACCAAATATCTGTTTATACAACAAGTATTTCAAAGAATGGTGGTATCTTTAATAATCTTCAAAAAGAACTATCAAGTAAAGGATATAGAGTAATTAGTGCATCAGCTCAGACAGAACCAGGTCTTGGAGATAATGTACTCTCATTAGTATATCTAATCTTAATCCTTAACTTCTTAGTGGGCACATTCTTTATTGTGTTTGCGACATTAGTTCATAGTGCTAAATCAAAGAGCGATGATATTGAAATATTAAGAACTATTGGTGCAACTAAACAAAATATTAGAAATATGTTAATCACTGAATATATGACTATTGGAGTGATCGCATATATTATGTCTATGGTTGCTTTATTTATTGCGAGAATATTTGCTAGTGGTGAATTTAGACTCGCAATAGAATACTTAGAGTTAATAGACTACACTATTGTCTTTGTACTTGTAATGCTTATGTCATTCCTCTTAAGCTTGATGTTTGTTAGAAGTATATTTAAAAAGTCAGTCAGAAAAGGACTTTCTGATAGTAGGAGGTCTTAATCATGATTAAAGTTGAACATTTAAATAAGTACTTCAATAGAAGAAGACAAAATGAATATCATGTAATTAACGATATCACCATTGATTTTGGCGATAAAGGACTAGTTACTATCTTTGGTGAATCAGGTTGTGGTAAGACTACCCTACTTAATGTGATTGGTCTTATGGATAAGTTTGATTCAGGAACTATCACAATCGGTGATGATACATTTAAGAAGTATCAACCAGCTAAGTTTGATGAAATTAGAAATAAGAGAATTGGATATATCTTCCAAAACTATAACTTAGTCGCAACTAAGAGTGTATATGATAACGTTGCTTTGCCTTTAATTATTGTTGGAATTAAAGATAAAGAAGAAATTGATAAGAAAGTAATGTACGCTTTAAAGGTTGTTGGACTTGATAAGTTTAAAAAGAGAAACGTCACAATGCTATCTGGCGGTCAGCAACAACGTGTCGCAATTGCTCGTGCCATTGCGAAGAATCCAGATTTAATTATTGCGGATGAACCTACTGGAAACTTAGACTCTGCGAATACTTTTGAAATCATGAATATTATTAAAGAGGTTTCT
This sequence comes from Gammaproteobacteria bacterium, assembly GCA_024691665.1. GTDB lineage: Bacteria > Bacillota_I > Bacilli_A > Izemoplasmatales > UBA1188 > UBA1188. The sequence goes on from JAILNJ010000082.1 coordinate 2,875, forward strand.
AAAGAAAGATTGGTAATCTTAGTATCTCATGAAAGAAGTATTGCGGAACATTATTCTGATAG
>JAILNJ010000106.1 GCA_024691665.1 Gammaproteobacteria bacterium
TTTTGGTGTATTTCATTCTTCATTCTTACATAGTTATATATATTAATAGAACCTATAGTAATAGATAATACTAATAATATAGATAATAAAGAAACAAGAATGAATTTAAATCTTAGTTTTTTTATCATCTTTATACTCCAAATAGTAACCTTGATATCTAATAGATTTAATCTTAGTCTTAGATTTAATAGATTCAAGTTTCTTTCTTAAATAAGATATAAATACCCATACATTTTCGCTTGTGGAATATTCATCTATATTCCAGGCATTGGCTACTATTTTATCTAATGATACTATTTCATCTTTAGATTTAAATAGTAAATTCATAATCTGGAATTCCTTATTCATTAGTACTATTTTTTCTTTCCCACACGACAAAGTCATAGAAGATAGATCAAGTTTTAAATCGCCATATTCAAGCATATTATTGTCTTCATAAACTGGACGTCTTCTAGTTAATGCTTTAAGTCTTGCGAGTAACTCATCTACATTAAATGGCTTAGCTAAATAGTCATCTGCGCCCAAATTAAGTCCGGATACTTTATCTTCAGTAGTTGATTTAGCTGTGAGCATAAGTATTGGAGATTCTATATTCATAGCTCTCGCTCTTTTTAAAACTTCTAAACCATTAATTTTTGGAATCATAATATCAAGTATAATTACATCATATGTATATTCTTCAATTAAAGTCATGGCTTCTTCACCATCAAAAACAGAATCCACAACGTATGAATTCCTTTTAAGAATAGTAGTTAAGGCATTATTTAGTTGTTCATTATCTTCGACTAGTAGTAGTTTCATACTTATATTTTACACATAATAACTTAAATAAAACTTAAAATAACAAAAAAAGCAGATTTTATTTATCAGCCTTTTTAAGTATTTTATTTAATGCAGTTAATTCTCTAAGATATAAACCTCTTCTCATTTCATCTGTGTCTTTATAGTCATTATGTGTGGAGAAAATTTTAATAAGTTCATCTATTTTAATCCATTTAGGATTCATATTAACTTCTTTTTCTCTTTCGGTTAAATGTCTTTCACATGTGCCTACCATTTCACCAAAATAATATCTACTAATATAACTTACATCTTCATATAGTTCGTTGATTTTTAGGAGACATCTAGATGGTTTAATAATAAGGCCTGTCTCTTCCATGGTTTCTCTTATTACACAACGTCTATCTGATTCACCATTTTCTCTTCCGCCACCCGGAAGCATATATTGATTAGTTACTTCTTCATAAGAGGTGAGAATCCTATCATCTTTTATTATGATAGCTCTAGAGGCATATCTTATTCTTTTTATATTATTAGAATAATTAGCACCTTTAATAGTTATATGTTTCATATTACTTTTTGCCAACTGCGAGCTTAACGCATTCATAAGCGCCGTTATAACGACCTTGTGCTTTGAGTTCATCAATTTGGTCACACATATGACATAAGATTTCAGTATCACTTAAGAGTTTATCTAACATAGAATTAATGCCTTCGGCTGTAGGGAATTCTGGAGTAGCATCTCCATATTCTCTACCATTGATTGCGCCATATACTTCATGTCCACCAATATGTCTCATAAATACTTTAGGAATTGGATAGTATGCAAGTTCTGAAGGTTTAGTAATAAGTAGGTCAGTAACAGGCATTAAAAGGTTAGTTGAATATACAGCTTCAAAGATATTCTCATTATAGATTGCATGGATACCCTCTGCATCTCCTTCTTTAATCTCTTTAACGAATTCTTTGAGTTCAGCATATTGATTAAAGAAGTTCTTTGTATTAATACTTACTTTCTTACAGAGTTTCTCATAAACATCCTTATGATCACCAAAGTTAATGAATAAAGCTACTTTATTTTGTTCTACATATGGGATTAGGTGTTTAACCATAACAAGGAACATATCAAATCCTGCGCCAGCTCCACCTACTGTCATTAAAATACGAATAGGTCTACCAGAATTAATTCTATCTTTTCTTCTCTTATTATCATTCTCAAGGTCAACTAATAATTCATGATCAATAAAACAACCCA
>JAILNJ010000113.1 GCA_024691665.1 Gammaproteobacteria bacterium
TAGAAAATGAACTTACCCAAGAAGAATTAGCCAATAGAAGTGAATTAACTAAAGGTTATATATCACAACTTGAAAATAATCTCGCAAGCCCTTCAATTTCAACACTTGAAGATATACTTGAAGTATTAGGTTCCTCATTAAGCGAATTCTTTGCGAATGATGAATCTCAAGAAAAAGTAGTATATCAAAAAGATGAATTCTTTGAAAAAGAAGATGAAGAATTAAAACACAAGATTGAATGGCTTGTGCCTAATTCACTCAAATATGAGATGGAACCAATACTTATCACCTTAAAACCTGGAGGTAAATCAGATTTTGATGAACCACACCCAGGAGAAGAATTTGGTTATGTACTTGATGGTGAAATTACTTTAAAACTTGGTAATAAGCACTATAAAGTCAAAAAGGGAGAAAGTTTCTACTATCCCGCATCTAAATCACATCAAATTGAAAACAATACAAATAAGGTAGCGTTAGTCATTTGGATATCTACGCCACCAATGTTTTAAAGGAGAAACATGAGAAAAAATATTATTGCTGGTAACTGGAAGATGTTCAAGACAAGAGGAGAAGCAATCAACTTCGTTCTTCAAGTCGCAGACAAAGTTCCAAGCCAAGACTTAGTTGAATCAGTTATCTGTGTTCAAGCCCCTGTCTTAAGAGACATGGTTAAACGCCAAGGTGATAACCTTAGAGTTGGTGCACAAAATGTACACTTCAAAGATTCTGGTGCATTCACTGGTGAAGTTAGTGCAGTATTACTCGCTGAACTTGGTGTAACTTATGTAATCATTGGTCACTCTGAAAGAAGAGCTATGTTCAATGAAACTGATGAAACAGTTAACCTAAAGATTAAACAAGCTTTAGCATATGATCTTAAACCAATCGTATGTGTAGGTGAATCTTTAGATATTAGAGAAGCAGGCACAACTAAAGAATTTGTTAGTGCTCAAGTAGAAAAGGCTCTTGAAGGTGTAAGTGAATCTGAACTCGAACAAATTGTATTCGCTTATGAACCAATTTGGGCTATTGGTACAGGTAAAACTGCTACTCCTGAAATCGCTGAAGAAACTTGTAGAGACATCAGAAATACAATCGAAAGATTATATTCTAAAGATGCAGCTCAAAAGATGAGAATCCAATATGGAGGATCTGTAAAGACTTCTAATATTGTTGAACTCTTAGCACAAGAAGATATCGATGGTGCATTAATCGGTGGAGCATCACTTGTTCCTGAAGATTTCGTATTCATGGTTAACGCCGGAGTACAAAAGAATTAATTATCATTTTTAAAAAACACGAGTAACATCGTGTTTTTTGTTTCCTTATATAAAATTGGTTAGTTGTGAATAAAATGTAAATATTTAGGAGTTACTTTAATAAAACTAGTCAATTTACTCAACAACTCAATAAGAAGTCTGAAGAAACAAAAGAAGAAAAAGAATAATTAAATACAACAAAAAAGATGTGATTTAGTTCACATCTTTTTATATGTTAATTTTTATTTTCATATCACTTGTTGGATATGTAGAACATGAATGCACATAATTAAAGTCTTTATCAGCTTTGCGTCTACCATCATTATGAGGTGATACATAATATGTGCCTTCAAGAACTTTAACTCTACATACTCCACAAGCACCACTACGACAGTTAGTTCTAATCTTTACACCAACTCTTTCCATCGCAGATGAGAGTGGTTCAGTAGCTATCGCATCAATAGTAGTTTCACTTAATCCTCTAACTACTGTGAGTTTGAATACTTTTCCTTCCATACTAGGATCAAATCCTGGAAGTTCAAGTGGATTTCTAGACATTCCGAATAATTCAAATCTAATACGCCTTTCTGGGACTCTTATCTTTTTAAGTTCTTCTTTTAAGAAGTCATACATAGGTTGTGGGCCACATACGAAGTAAGTAGCATCTCTTGGAGCGTATTTAGTAATCATATCTCCATCGATGAATCCTTTTTCGCCTGTCCAAGTAGGGTTATTACCACTTAATACATAAACAACTTTAACTTTATCGCAGATACACTTTTCAAGTTCTTCTTTAAGTAAGATATCATCTGGAGTAATAGAACCATATAGGATAGTTAAAGAGTTGATATTTAAATCTCCATGTTTAACAGCTTTAGCCATTGAAAGGATTGGAGATATACCAGAACCACCTACAATAGCCACAACGTTCTTTGAATCTCTAAGTTCATTATAAGTGAAATCACCGAGACCAACTTCTGCGATGAATAAGTCCTTCATCTTAGCATTAGTTAATAGATAGTCAGAAACGAAAGTAGAACCTCTACCTCTTTTAACTACGATTTCAACGATTGGGTGAGTTCCAAGTGCTTCATATGGAGCACTGCACATAGAATATGGACGAGAAACTATTGAGTTTCCAATCTTCATTGTAAGAGTTAAATATTGGCCAGCTTCGAAATATGGAATATTCTTAGCACCAAATCTATAAATCTTAGCGTCTCTTGTGGTATTACGTAATTGAAGAAGCTCTAGTGTAATACGACCTGGGTGAAGTTTTCTTGCAACAAGTCTAATTGGGTCGTTATATAAATCTTCACTTGTAGATTTTTGGAAGGCAACTCTTCTTTCTTGAGTAACTCTATTAGCGCCAGTTACATCTTTAATAAAACCATTTACTTTCATTGACGTGCCCCCTTATCTTTGGCCATAAATTCTAAGATAGTCTTAGCGGCTTTTCTACCATTAGTAATCGCAGGGCCCATTCCATCACCACTAATACCGTGTGCACCACAGAAAGCAAGGCCATGAATAAAGTTTTCATCTTCACTCATTTGAAGTCTAGCAACAATATGGTCAGCCATTTGATGGCGGTAGCCATAAACAGAACCTTTATATGCACTAGTATAGTGTGAGATAGTAACAGGAGTTTCAATTACTATTTCTTTAATATGATCAAATAGGTTTACACCTAATCTCTTAGATTCAGCTTCAATCATCCATCTAGCATATTGGTTTTTCTTTTGTCTATAATTCTCCTCAGTTACATCACACCAAGAATCAGGTCTTGGGAGTGCAGTAATTGAATAAAGACAAGTGCCAGCTGGGGATGCATCAGGGTTTGCGATATTTGTACAAATGCTTGTGAGATACTTATACGGTTCATTTACTGAAGCATAGTTTTCCCAAATACCTTTCATATCGAAGTCTTCTAAAGAATAGAAAGTAGAATAATCTTTAATGTTTAAACTTCTATAGTCTCTATTTAGAAGAAGAACTACTGAGAAACAAGTAAGACCTAAGTCTCTGGCGTTAATTGATTTAATAGCGCGTTTTGGAACTTCAGTTTTAGGTTCGATTAATCTGTTGTATGCAAGGTTAGGATATGTTGAACAGATTACATAATCAGTATTAATCATATCTTTATCGATAGTGATTACGCCTTTTACCTTACCATTTTCAACAACAATCTTATTAGCCCATACACCAAACTCAATTTGTACACCCATTTCCATTGCTTTTTCAGCCATCTTGAGTGACATTTCATGAGAGAACTTTCTTGGGATATATGAACCATATCCTAAATAATCAGCCATTAAGAATGCATAGATTGTGAATGGAAGATCATATAGAGGACTTCCAACATAAATCCAATAAGCACTTAAAATATCTAAAACCTTTTTAGGGAATTCAAATTTATCTAATACTTCTTGAGCAGAATATCCAGCAGTTCTTACAAAGTCAGAATGTTTTCTAAGCATTACAACTTTACTTACTGGATGAATTGAGAGTTCGTTTACAGAATTGTATACGTTATGGCATAATGTGAAGAGTTTCATTAACTTTTCATAGATCTTTCCATCAGGATCTCCAACCGCATTTGCTATATCTTTAGACGGAACATCGAAGTTACCTCTATCTCCTGCGTGTACTAAAACACTTAAACCAGGTTCAACAAATCTATAAGCTTCAGGAACTCTAAGCCAATCGATATCAATACCCATTTCATCGAAGAACTTTCTAATCTTTAGTGGAGCATCAGCAGGACCAATACTCATCATCTCATGAAGTGAAGCTTCAATCTCTATTCCACCACGGAGAAAAGAAGTGGCTACACCACCTGGGAGGTTATGCTGTTCTAAAACTAAAACACTGTATCCTTTTTTAGCAAGAGTAAGCGCACTTGCAAGGCCTGATAAGGAACCACCTATTACAATACAATCATATTTATCCTTGTAAATTCTGCTCATTACAATGACTCCTATTACAATATATATAAAAATAACAAGATATTTTAATTATATAAACTTTTAATTATAAAAATCAAGAAAAGTATATAAAAAAACGCCAAAAGCCGTTTTTTTTTCATATCTTTTTCTTATTCGACTATCTGTTGTAGAATTCGACGATAAGATTTTCCTTAATATCTGTAAGGAATTCTTCTCTTTCAGGTAATCTAACGAACTTAGCTTGAAGCTTTTCTTCGTTGAATTCAAGGTATTGAGCTCTAGATAATGTAGCTTCTAAAGATTCTTTAACAACTACTAAATCCTTATCAGCTTCTTTAACTGAAATAACTTGACCAACTTTAACTCTGATTGATGGGATATCAGCTTTCTTACCATCAAGAGTGATGTGTCCATGACTAACGAGTTGTCTAGCTTGTTTTCTAGTCTTAGCGAAACCAGCTCTATAAACTAAGTTATCAAGACGGCATTCAAGTAAAGTTAAGAAGTTAGCACCTTGTTTACCTGTTTTAATCTTTTTAGCTTCTGCGAAAGTCTTACGGAATTGTTTTTCAGTTAAACCATAAATGTATCTAACTTTTTGCTTTTCAGCGAGTTGTGTTCCGTATTCAGTATCTTTCTTTCTGTCTTGGCCATGTTGACCAGGTGCATAATTTCTCTTATTGAGTTCTTTTTCGTTTTCGAGTACTGAATAGTGTAATCTTCTAGACTTCTTCCAAACAGGTCCAGTGTATCTTGCCATTGTATGATCCTCCTATTAAATACTTGTGCAATAGAGGAGTACTAATATTTCTTATAAGATTGCTTTGATAAGTTCGCCTTAAGCAGCAAAGACTACTTTTAAACCCTTAGGAACAATCTCTGTCAAAATAAGTTGTACAGCTGCCTTTTATTACACAGCGTGATTAATATACCACAATAATAACATTATTGCAAGTCTAAAAAAATTCACACCTTTTCCATATCTAAGCGTAAAAATAAGATGTTTCGTTGACAAATAGCCACTTTTTTTTATATTATAAGGTGTAAAAATGCTTTTAAGAGAGATAAATTTAAAAATTTATTCTCTTTTAATTCACTAAAAATTAGTAAGGGGGGCTCACATGAAGAAAGTATTAATATTTCAAATGGTAGTATTAATGTGTCTTACATTCGCTCTTTTTGGCTGCGCCAAGAAGAAGGTTAGTAATGTAAAAAGTATAATCGAAGAAGCCCAAAATATGACCTTAGAAGAGTTAGCTTTAAAAGCTATAGAAGAAGCTAATGGAAAAGAATTTGTTTGTGTAGGAAGTTCTAGCCGTGGTAAAACTGCAGCTGAACTATTCGTTAATTATTTAAAGAGTATTAATCCATCATTTGAGATGACATATGATTGGAGACAACCGAAAAATAATAAGATATTTGATGCTTTAACCACTGACCACAATAGAAAGGAAAGCGAAATATCGATGACTTTAATCCAAGATGGTAACCAAATCAAAACAAAGATGGTTAGTACAGGAATTCTTAATACCTTCATTCCAAAGGAATGGGCAGAATCAAATAATATTTCTGTAAAAGACTATAAAGGACTCCTTCCACTTCAAACAATTAATAAAGTGTTCATGTATAACTGTGTAGATTCAGCTATCGTATTTAATAACTGTTGGGATTATGTCCTTGACGGCAAACATGGACAATTTATGGATTTCAACTATGAAGTAGTTGGAAAGAATTTCTTATGTATGTTAACTCATCCTACTTATGCAGCCGAATTAAAAGAAGCATTCTTTAAATTATCAGCCGCAAAACAAACATCACTCCAACCAACAATTAATCAAATGGAATCAGTTGCTAGAGAGTTAGGCCTTGATTCAAACGGAAAATACGCTCTAGCGTGGATTAAACGTTGGGTAGGATCATTTATACCATCAACTAATGACGGACCGATTCTAGCTGATTTAGTTGAGAATACTAGTATTGGGCATTTTGGTTTATTAGTTTATTCTAAACTAAGATTAGTCGCAGAGACTGAAACTTCATCAAAAAACAATGTTAAGGTAGCTGCATATAATGATGGCTATCAAGGATTTGGTGGATATGGATATTGTCATTATCTATTTGTAACCGAGTATTCTCCTCTTCCATGGACTGCTTGTGCATTCATTGCATATTTAACTACTACAGCTGAAGGATTCAGTTCTTGGGGAGATGATATGGGTAGTTATTCATCTAATCCTATAGTAGAAGCAGAAGTTGATGCTTTATATCATGACATCTCTCATGAAGGTGATAGAGGACTTGAATGGTGGATAAATGAAGGTAACCTTGTCCTTGAAGACCCTGATTATTGTGCACAAGTTCAATCTACAGTGGCTGCTTGGATTGATACGCTTGATAAATACGCATAATTAATTAAAAATATAAAGACCTTAAGGCATTCACTTTAGGGTCTTTTTATTATCTTATCTTATTAAATTAAATCCAATAAAATACCAAAAACATTCAATTATTGCAAGCATTAATTTACAATGAAATAAAAAATACTTATTTAATATAATTAAATAATATAATCTATTATATAATGTTTGACATTACGAACTTTAGGGATTATACTTATTATTGTAAAAACGTTTTCATATAAAATTATTGCTAATTAAAAATACAAAAAATATAAACACAAAAGGAGAGTTTGTATGAAGAAATTTTCAATTTTAGCATTAACAGTACTCGCTGCTCTTTCATTCGCACTCGTTGGATGTAAAAAGCAAGCTAAGAGTAACACTCAAAAGATTATTGAAGAAGCTCAATCAATGACTCTTGAAGAATTAGCTAAGAAAGCTATTGAAGAATCTAAAGGCAAAAAATTCTATGGTGTTGGTAACTCAAGCCGTGGTAAATCTGCGCTTCCACTATTCATCAAATATTTACAATCTTTTGATTCTTCTTATACTCTTGAATTCGAATGGCAACAACCAAAGAACAACAAGATCTTTGACCAATTAAAAGCTGACTCATTAAAAGATGTTGGAACATTCGCAATGACATTAATTCAAGATGGTAACCAAATTGAAACTAAGATGGTTCAAACTGGCGTTCTTGATACTTTCATCCCTAAAGATTGGGCTGAAGCTAACAAGATTGATGTTAAGAAATATAATGGATATTTAGCACTCCAAACTTTAAATAAGGTATTCATGTATAACTGTGTTGATACAACAACAGTATTCAACAACTGTTGGGACTTCGTAGCAGAAGGCAAACACGGTCAATTCATGGGTATTGATTCTGAAGTTGTTGGTAAGAACTTCCTTTATATGTTAACTGCTCCAAAATACGCTAAGAACTTAAAAGACGCATTTGATGCACTCCCAGCAGCATCTAAGACAGCTTTACAAGCTGAAATCGATGGACTTGCTCAACAAGCTAAGGACCTCGGTCTTGATGAAAATGGTAAATATGCATTAGCATGGATCAAACGTTGGGTTGGATCATACACTGCAGTATCTGATGATGGACCAATCTGTTCTAACCTTGTTAAATCAGATTCTCAAGGTCAATTCGGTTTACTCGTTTACTCTAAACTCAGATCAGTAGAAGAAACAGCTACTACATCTAAGAACAATGTTAAGATCGCTGCATACCAAGACGGATATCAAGGTATGGGTGGATATGGCTACTGCCACTACTTATTCGTAACTGATAACTCACCACTCCCATGGACAGCTTGTGCATTCATCGCTTATATGACTTGTACAGTTGATGGATTCAGTGCTTGGGGTAAAGATATGGGTGGATATTCTTCTAACCCAGTAGTTGCTACAGGAACAGAAACTAAGTATCAACACTTAACTAAAGAAGGCGACAAAGGATATGACTGGTGGGTTAACCAAGGTAAGCTCGTTCTTGAAGACCCTGCATATTGCGCAAGTGTAGCATTCACAGTTGGTGCTTGGATCGAAACACTCGATAAAGCTGCTTAATATTAACTTATTTTAAAAAAATAAATAAGACAACTTATTTAAAATAAAGGCGTCAAATTATGGCGCCTTTAACTTTATAGGAGAAAGATATGGAAATGACAGAAGAAAGACCTATCTCTCGTTGGGCTTTATTCTGGGCTAAGACAAAGACATTCTTTTCTAAGCCACAGAATGTAATCCTAGTTGTGATGGGTATCGTATGTACTTTTACAACCTTTGCACCTATTATCGCCATATTAAATGATACTGTTCAAGTACACGCTGGTACTATTGACCAATATTTATCTGGTAAAGCAGAAGGATTTACATTAGTAAACTATAAAGATTTATTTACTAGTAGATTAGCTAAAACAAATCTTTGGATTCCTCTACTAAATACAGTATTAGTTTCAGTATTATCATGTGTATTTGCGATTCTATATGGTGGAATATTTGCTTTTCTTGTTACAAGAACAAATTTAAAATGTAAAAAATACTTAAGTTCAATTTTTATCTTCCCATATATCATGCCACAATGGACATTAGCGACTGTGTGGAGTAACTTATTCGACTCAGTAGCTGTTACTGGTACAAAGAATGGTCTCCTTGCTGGTTTCTTTGGAATTACAATGCCATCATGGTGGTGCCAAGGTTTGTTCCCGAGCTTTATAGTTCTTGGACTTCACTATGCACCATTCGCATATATTCTAATTGGTGGAATATTTAGAAATATGGATGCCAACTTAGAAGAAGCAGCAACTATTCTAGATACTCCTAAATGGAAGATTATGACTCATGTTACACTCCCACTAGTTAGACCAGCAATTTTATCTACAATACTTTTAGTATTTGGTTCTTCAATGGGAAGTTATCCAGTTCCTCACTTTTTAAGACTCACAACATTATCTACTAAGTATTTGGAGATGAACGCTAACTATGCAGGTGAAGCTTCAATACTTGCGGTAATAATGATGCTTCTTGGTGTACTCATTATGTACTTCAACCAAAGAAGCTTAAAGAGTAGAAAGAGTTATACTACAGTAACTGGTAAATCAGGTCAAACTTCAGTAATTAATCTTGGCAAAGCAGGCAAATATATAATAGGTATAGTATTTATAATACTTACATTCTTTACTAGTATTTATCCAATCATTTCATTCGCATTTGAAACATTCCTTCCAAACCCAGGAGACTATAGTTTCCTTAGAACTTGGGACTTTAAAGATTTAACTGCGAAGTGGTGGATTACAAGTGAAAACGTTACGGAAAACGGAATGTATGGACAAAAAGGTATGCTATTCAATTCAACTATTTGGAAAGGATTTGGCGGTACAATGCTTGTATCTGTTGCTTGTGCATTAACTGCTGGTACACTTGGTACACTCATTGGTTATGCCGTATCAAAGAATAGAAGATCTAGACTAGCTGGATATGTAAATAGTGTTGCATTCCTTCCATACTTAATGCCATCTATTGCAGTTGGTATTGCGTACTTCGTATTATTCTCAAATAAATACTTTAACCTCTATAATACTTATTTCTTAATTATTTTAGTAGGTACTGTTAAGTATATTCCATTCGCAAGTAGAAGCTCACTTAACTCAATGCTTCAATTATCTGGCGAAATCGAAGAAGCCGCTGTAATTCAAGATATTCCGTGGCATAAGAGAATGACAAAAATTATAGTTCCTATTCAAAAATCATCAATTATAAGTGGATACTTACTACCATTTATGACATGCTTAAGAGAATTATCATTATTCATGTTATTATGCGTTCAAGGATTCATTCTATCTACTACACTAGACTACTTTGATGAAATGGGACTTTATGCATTCTCAAGTGGTATTAACTTAATTTTAATTGTAACTATTCTTATATGTAATGGCCTTATCAATAAGATCACAGGCGCAAGCCTTGATAAGGGAATTGGAGGATAAAATCATGCCTAAAATTGTATTAACCGATGTAACAAAACGTTGGGGAGACTTCTATGCAGTTGATCATTTAAATCTCGTTATTGATGACCAATCATTTGTTACACTACTTGGACCTTCTGGTTGTGGTAAAACTACAACATTAAGAATGATTGCTGGCCTTGAAACACCTACATCAGGAAGAATTGAAATTGGAGATCAAGTAGTATTTGATAGTGAAAAGGGAATCAATATTCCAGCAAATAAACGACACGTAGGTTTCTTATTCCAAAACTATGCCTTATGGCCAAACATGACAGTGTATCAAAACATTTCATTTGGTCTTAAGAACAGTAAGAAATACACTAAAGAACAAATAGATGAAATTGTACAAAGAGTATCTCATATCGTAAAGATTGAAATGTTTATGGACAGATATCCATCTGAATTATCAGGTGGACAACAACAAAGAGTTGCTATCGCAAGAACTTTAGCTCCACAACCACAAGTAATCTTTATGGATGAACCACTATCTAACCTTGATGCTAAGCTCAGACTTGAAATGAGAGCTGAACTTCAACGTCTTCATTTAGATACTGGATGTACATTTGTTTATGTTACACATGACCAAATGGAAGCTATGACACTCGCTACAAGAATCTGTTTAATTGATAATGGTGTACTCCAACAATACGATGCACCACTTGATGTATACAATAGACCAAACAATCTATTTGTCGCAGACTTCGTAGGTAGTCCATCTATCAACTTTGTTGATGCACATGGCACTCAAGTTGAAGATGGTTCTATGGACTTTGGTGTATTTGGTGGACTTAAAGCTAAATTCAAATTCGCAAATAAGACAGATGTTAAGAAGTTCAGAGAAGAAGAATCTGCTTTAATGAACGCTAAAGCTGAGGAAGCTGAAGAGGCTTCTAAAGATAAGAAACACGTTGAGAAGAAGAATAAAGACGCTAAGTTTAACTATCATATCGCTAGAGTTGATGAAGATAAGGATTTATCACCTGAGGCTACACTTGATGACTATGTATTAGGTATTAGACCTGAGACTATTAAAGTTGTAAGTAAAGGTGGAATTGAAGCTGAAGTATATAGTGCTATGCCTACTGGTATGGAAACTACACTTCGTCTTCGTATTGGAAACTTTATTCTTACTGGTGTAGTATTTGGTGGAATCACCTATAAGATCGGTCAAACAGTAAATATCAAGTTTGAAGGCAATGGTATCTCATTATTCAGCCGTGAAAGCGGAAGAATAATTGATACTGGTGCACTAGAAGTTTAATAACTATATAATTAATTGACTCTAAGGTTTAGTGCCTTAGAGTCTTTTTTATGCTACAATATTTAAAGAAATATTGAGGAAATTATGGGAACACAATTAATTGTTAGATATGGTGATCTAAATTTAAAAGGCCAAACTAAGAAATATTTTATTAAGCTGGCTCACTCACTAGTTCTTGAGAAACTAGAAGGATTAGATGTTGATTTTAGATATTTTGGTGAAAGAGGCTATATCGATACTAAGAATGAAAAATTAGAAGATGTAATCGAAAGATTAAATCTTGTATCAGGTATTAATTCATATAGTATTTATACCAAATGCGCACTTGATATGGATGAAATATATAAGCTTGCGCTTGAATGCTATGACAAGAATCATAAAGAAGGTGAATCATTTAAGATTGAGGCTAGAAGAACTAATAAGAACTTTGAACATGATTCATTTGAAATAATGCATTTAGTTGCGGCACATATATTCAAGAATAGAGAAAACTGTAAAGCTGAAATGCATCATCCTGATTTAACTATTCATATTGAAATAAGAGAAGATGGTGCATATGTATTAACCAATAATATTAAAGCTATGGGCGGATATCCTACAGGTACTGGAGGAAAGTGCTTACTCATGATGAGTGGAGGAATTGATTCACCAGTTGCGGCATTTAGTTTGATTAAACAAGGTATGACAGTTGAACTCATTCACTATGAATCTACACCTTTAACATCTATTGAATCAGCTCAAAAAGTAATTGATTTAGCTAAGAGGATTTGTAGATATACAAGAGGTTCAAAGATCTATCTAAATATGGTTCCATTCACTAAAGTTCATGAAGAAATTTTATCTAAAGTAGATGAGTCATATCTAGTAACTATTATGAGAAGATGCATGTATAGAATAGCCACAAGAATAGCTATTTATAGGAAAATTCCGGCTATTGCAAATGGTGAATCGTTAGGCCAAGTTGCATCTCAAACTATTGAGTCTATGCATACAATTAACGCAGTAACTAATCTTCCAATTTTGCGTCCTCTTTTAACTACTGATAAAAGAGATATCTTAGAAATTTCAAGAAAGATTAATACATATGATATTTCTATTAGACCATTTGAAGACTGCTGCACAGTTTATATTCCTAAAAACCCAGCTACTAAACCAAGAATTAAAGAAGCTGAGTATCAAGAATCTAAAGGTAACTTTGATCAATTAGTTGAAGAAGCATCTTTAAATACTAAGAGAATATTAATTACAAAAGACACAGACATCGATCTAGCTTCTCTAGGTTTCACTGTGAGTGAAGCAATTGATGAATATAATAAACAAAAAGGAGAATAAAAGATGTACGATTGGGATTTAAACAAAATTTATAACGGAATTGATTCAGAAGAATTTAAGAACGATCTAAAGAAGATTGACACATTAATTGAGGAATTAGATAAGTACGAATTTAATAAGCCAAATGATATCGCACTCGCAAGAGGTTTCTTCGTTAAAGAACAAGAACTCTTTAAATTAATTGGTGGAATTGGTAATTATCTAGGTTTAAGACTTTCAGTTAATACTGAAGATTTAGACGCCTTAAAGGCTATGGGAGCTTTAGATAATGTATATACTAAGGTTTCACCAGTAGAAGTTAGATATACAAAATATATAAAGAACTTTGAAAACTTTGAAGAACTCGCTAAAAGTGATGAAGAGTTTAAGAAGTATCCATACTATGTATCTAAGTTAGTTGATGAAGCTAAGAGATCTTTATCAGATGAAACAGAAATCTTACTTTCTAAATTAAATAGATCATCATCAAGTGCTTGGGAAAGACTCTTTGATACTTTAACTTCTACACTTGAAGTTGATTATAATGGTGAAGTAATTTCATTACCTGAGGTTAGAAACTTAGCTTATTCACCAGACGAATCAGTTAGAAAAGCAGCATATGAAGCAGAAATTAAATCATATAGAAAGATAGATAAGTCTATTGCTGCATCACTTTCAGCAATCAAACAAGAAACTACTACAATGGCAGAAGAAAGAGGTTATGAATCACCTCTAGATAGAACTTTAAAACAATCAGGAATGACTAGAAAAACTCTTGACGTACTAGTAAGTGCTATTGAAGAATACTATCCATATTTCAGAGCTTACCTTAAGAGAAAAGGTGAATTACTTGGCCACAAAAATGGTCTTCCATTCTATGATTTGTTCGCTCCAATGGGTAAGAATGATACTAAGTTTACAGTTGAAGAAGCTAATGATTATCTCGTTAATGCTTTTACTGAATTTTATCCAGAAATAGGCAAATTCATGAGAAAGTCTATGGATAATAACGCTATCGACTATATGCCTAAGAAAGGTAAAGTTGGTGGTGCATTCTGTAGTGGTGTATTCAAGATTAAAGAACCAAGAATCTTAACTAACTTTGATGGTTCATTTAACTCTGTATGCACACTAGCACATGAACTTGGTCATGGTTTCCATGATGAACTTATGTGGGATTATCCAGAACTTTATAGCGACTATCCAATGCAACTTGCTGAAACTGCATCAACATTCAATGAAACATATATTAAGGACTATACAATCTTAAAATCTAAAGATAAAGATGAAAAGATTAATATCCTTGAAGCTATGATCGCAGATGATAACCAAGTAATCGTTGACATTATGTCTAGATACTACTTTGAAACATCTGTATTTGAAAAGAGTGATGAAGCCGCATTAACTCCTGAAGAATTAAAAGAATTAATGAAGGATGCACAACTTAGAAGTTATGGTGATGGACTTGATCCTGAATTCTTACATCCATATATGTGGTGTTGCAAAGGCCACTACTATAGTGCAGGACTTTCATTCTATAACTTCCCTTATGCATTTGGTCAATTATTCGCATATGGTTTATATAACCTTTATAAAGAAAAAGGTGCAGAAGAATTCTTCCCACTTTATAAGAAAGTGTTAATTAACGCAGGTCAAATGCCTATTAGAGATTGTGTTCTCCAAGCTAATATTGACGTTGAAGACATCAATTTCTGGAGAAAATCATTAGACATCTGTAAGGGTCATATTGAAGAATTCTTAGAGTTAACTAAGTAAAGATATGAGGTTAGGTTAAGGCCTAACCTTTTTCTTTGACAAAAATTATAATTTTTATTTGACTACTATATTCAATAGTGTTATTATATTTCCGGTACATTTTTAATTAACCCACAAAAGCCCTTATTTTAAAAATAAAATAATAAGGAGATAATTAGAAAAATGAGTACTTATATGCAAAAACCAGCCGAAGTTAATAGACAATGGTATCTTATTGACGCTACTGGCAAAACACTTGGTAGACTTGCTACCGAAATCGCTAACTTACTTAGAGGTAAGAATAAACCAACTTTCACACCTCATGTAGACTGTGGAGATTATGTTGTTGTAATCAATGCCGAAAAAATCCACGTTACTGGCAACAAGATGGACGACAAACTCTACTACAATCACTCTGGATATCCAGGAGGATTAAGAGTAAGAAACCTTAAGACTGTTCTTGAAAAGAAGCCAACTGAAGCTTTAGAAAGAGCTGTTAAAGGTATGCTTCCTCACAATCATTTAGGAGCTCAAGTATATAGAAAGTTATTTGTATATGCTGGAAGCGATTATGAACAAAAGGCACAAAAGCCTGTTGTTTATGAGGTTAAGTAGGAGGAATTATGGCTAAGATAGCAAAGAAGGATTTTACAGGAACTGGTAGAAGAAAAAGTTCTGTAGCAAGAGTTATTCTTGTTCCTGGTACAGGTGTTATAACAATTAACGGACGTGAATTCGAAGAATACATTCCAAATGGACTTTCTAGATTAGACGTTCTTCAACCAATGGTTGCTACTGAAACTGCTACTACACTTGATGTTATTGCATCAGTTGATGGCGGCGGAATCACTGGTCAAGCAGGTGCAATCCGTTTAGGTATCGCAAGAGCTTTACTCAAGGTTAACCCTGAGTACAGAAAAGTTCTTAAACCTCTTGGATTCTTAACTCGTGACCCTAGAGCTGTTGAAAGAAAGAAACCTGGTCTTAAGAAAGCTAGACGTGCTCCTCAATTCAGCAAACGTTAGTTATATAAAGAATGCCCAAATTGGGCATTTTTTATTGCAAAAATTTGTCAAAAATCATAGTAAAAATAGATTATTTTAATAATAGATTTATAGGTATATTTATACTATTTTTAATATTGATTAATTATTAATATTTTAATATAAATAAATATTTATATAAAAAGTTGTTGACTATTTGACAAATATGGTATATATTTATAAATTGCGGTAAAATGTGCGCTTTATTAATTATTAATTAATTAATATAGGCGTTTTATCAGTATAAATAAGAGAGGTAGACACGTTGTACAGTTTAGTAAAATATGGAAAGAAACACGTAAGAAGAAATTTCCGTCAAGCAAAACACATTCTTGAACTCCCTAACTTAATCGAGAACCAACTTGATTCTTTCAAAGAATTCACAGAAGTTGGCTTAAAAGAATTGTTTGAAGACATCTCTCCGGTTACTCACCTTTATGGCCCTAACCAAGAGAAGAGAATTGAACTTTATTTTAATGGTTATCATTTTGATGAACCTAAGTATTCAATTCTTGAGTGTAAAGAAAGAGAAACATCTTACACTAAGTCTTTAAGATGCGAAGTTCAATTACACATTTCTGAAACTGGTGAAGTAAAAGAAAACAAGAATGTATTCATGGCAGATTTCCCTTGGATGACTCCAACTGGTACATTCATCATCAATGGTGCAGAAAGAGTAGTAGTTAACCAAATCATTAGATCTTCTGGTGTTTTATTCAAAGAAGAAGTTGATAGTAAACTTGGTAAATCTACTATCATCGGTCAAGTAATCCCTACAAGAGGTGCATGGATTGAATTTGAAACTGGTTCAAAGGATATCTTATACGCTAAAGTAGATAGATCTAAAAAGATTTATCTTCCTGAATTCTTAAAATCTATCGGTATTGAAACACACGATATGATGAAAGAATTATTTGGCGCAACTGAACTCTTAGTTAAGACTCTTGAAAAAGATCCATCTAAGGATTATGAAGAAGCTATGAAGAACCTTTATATGAAGGTTAAGGGCGACGACATCCCAGTTGAAGGTGTTAAGAACTATCTTCAATCTCATTTAATGGATCACAGAAGATACGACCTTATGGAAGTTGGTCGTTATAAATTCAACAAGAAACTCGACTTCGTTGAAAGAGCTTTAGGTAACTATTTAGCTAAAGATTACGTAATCACAGCTAAACATGATGAAACTCATGATCAAGAAGAAATGGTTCTTGCTAAAGGTACTTATGTAGATAAGGACATTGCTAAGATCTTAAGAGACAATAGAACTGACTTTAGAAGAGTATTAAAACTTGATAAGGAATTAAGAAACGAAATGGATCTTGAACCAACTATGGTTGAAGAAATTCAAGTTTATACTGCTGCTAACCCACTTAACATCGTTAAAATTGTTGGTTCATATTTCGAAGAAGAAAGACAATATATCACAACATCTGATATGATTGCTGCTACATCTTATTGGTTAAACCTCTTTGATCACGTTGGTCATTATGATGACGTTGATAACTTAGCCAACAGAAGACTCCGTTTAACTGGTGAATTATTATCTAACCAAATCAGAGTTGGTCTTGCTAAGCTTGAAAAGAGCATCCTTGAAAAGATGACTACTAAAGATCCTAACGATATGACAGCTCAAAACTTAATAAACATCAAACCTCTCCAATCAGCTATAAAGGATTTCTTTGGTTCAAGTCAGTTATCACAATTCATGGCTCAAACTAACCCACTAGATGAAATCACTCACAAGAGAAGAATGTCAGCTTTAGGTCCAGGTGGAATCACTAGAGATAGAGCTGGTATCGAAGTCAGAGACGTACACCCTACTCACTATGGTAGAATTTGTCCTATCGAAACACCTGAAGGACAAAACATTGGTCTTATCACTTCGCTCGCTACATACGCTAAGGTTAATAAATATGGTTTCATCATGACTCCATACTATAAAGTTGTTAATGGTATCGTTACTGATGAACATATCTATATGACAGCTGATGAAGAAGCTGAACACTATATTGCAGAAGCAAACACTGAACTAAATGATGATTGTTCATTCAAGCATGACAGAATCTATGCTAGACATGACCAAGAAACAGCTCTCTATCCAAAGGAAATGATAGACTACATGGACGTTTCACCAAAACAAATTATGTCTGTATCAGCATCTTGTATTCCATTCCTTGAACACGATGATGCTAACAGAACACTTATGGGTTCTAACATGCAACGTCAATCAATTCCACTACTTAAGCCTCAAGCTCCATTTGTAGGAACTGGTATCGAATATAGGGCTGCACACGATTCAGGCGTAGCTTGTATCTGTGAAGATGACGGTATCGTTGAATATGTTGATGGTCTTGAAGTTAAAGTAAGACAAGACAAAGATGGTGAATTAAAAGTTTATAAACTCAATAAATTCATCCGTTCTAACCAAGGTACTTGCGTTAACCAAACACCAATCGTTGAAATCGGTGAAAAAGTTGCTAAAGGTGATATTCTCGCAGATGGTCCATCTATGGATCAAGGCGAACTCGCTTTAGGTAGAAACGTTTTAATCGGATTCATGACTTGGGAAGGTTATAACTACGAAGATGCTGTAGTTATGAATGAAAACTTAGTTAAGAACGATGTTTATACATCTATCCATATTGAAAGATATGAAATCCAAGCTAGAGATACTAAACTTGGTAAAGAAGAAATCACAAGAGAAATCCCTAACGCTAGTGACGCTATCAAACGTCAACTTGATGCTGATGGAATTGTTATCCCAGGCTCACTCGTTAAAGAAGGTGATATCTTAGTAGGTAAGATTACACCAAAGGGTGTATCTGATCCAACTGGTGAAGAAAGATTATTACTTGCTATCTTCGGTGCTAAATCAAGAGATGTACGTGATACATCACTTAAAGTTCCACATGGTGGAGAAGGTATCGTTCAAGCAGTAAGACATTTCACTAGAGAAAATGATAAAGAATTAATCTCTGGTGTAAATGAAGTAGTAAGAGTATATATTGTACAAAAGAGAAAGATTCGTGTCGGTGA
This sequence comes from Gammaproteobacteria bacterium, assembly GCA_024691665.1. Classification (GTDB taxonomy): domain Bacteria; phylum Bacillota_I; class Bacilli_A; order Izemoplasmatales; family UBA1188; genus UBA1188. The sequence continues at coordinate 18,537 of JAILNJ010000113.1, forward strand.
TAAGATGTCAGGACGTCATGGTAACAAAGGTGTTATTTCAAACATCCTACCACAAGAGGATATGCCATTCCTCGCTGATGGTACACCACTAGATATCCTTTTAAACCCTCAAGGTGTTCCATCTCGTATGAACATCGGTCAGGTTCTTGAAGTTCATCTAGGTATGGCTTGTAGAAAGCTTGGTGTACTCGCTGCAACAGAAGTCTTTGACTGCTGCCGTGATGAAGACTTAGAAGCTATGATGGCTGAAGCAGGTATGTCACCTGATGGAAAAGTTGAAGTATATGATGGTAGAACTGGTGATAAGTTCGATAACAGAATCACAGTTGGTGTTATGTACATGATCAAACTTGACCACATGGTTGATGACAAACTTCATGCTAGATCTGTTGGTCCATATGTTCTTGTAACTCAACAACCTATTGGTGGTAAGGCACAAAACGGTGGACAAAGATTTGGTGAAATGGAAGTTTGGGCCCTTGAAGCTTATGGAGCTGCATACACACTCCAAGAAATGCTCACTATCAAATCAGATGATATCTTAGGACGTAATAAAGTTTATAGAGCTATCACTGAAGGTAAAGAAATTCCTGAACCTAACCTACCTGAATCATTCAGAGTATTAACAAGAGAACTTAGATCTCTCGGTATCTTCGTAGAACTTAAGGATGCGAAGACTGGTGAGAACGTAGTTGATAAATCATTAGTAGATGAAGAAACAGATAACTTCATCAAGAAAAACCATGTCTAGGAGGTTAAAAAATGAGTCAAAAATATTCATATTTAAAAATCAGACTTGCTAACCCTGAAGAAATTGAAAAGTGGTCTTCTGGAGAAGTTATTAATGCAGAAACAATCAACTATAGAACATTAAAACCTGAACGTGGCGGTTTATTTGCAGAAGAAATCTTTGGTCCAACTAAAGACTATCAATGCGCATGTGCTCAAAGAAGCAAAAAGAACGTTACATATGAAAACAAGAAATGTCCTATTTGTGGTGTAGAAATCACTGAATCAAGAGTAAGAAGAGAAAGAATGGGTCATATCAAACTCGCAGCTCCAGTAGTTCACAGTTGGTATTTAAAGAGTACTCCTTCTAAACTTGCTTTACTTCTTGATATGAAGACATCTGATCTTGAATCAGTTGTAAGATATGCATCATATATCGTTGTTGAACCAGGCGAAACTGATCTTGGTTACAAACAATTACTTCAAGAATTTGAACTTTATCAAGCTATTTCTAAATGGGGTAACTCATTTACTGCACTTAAGGGTGCTGAAGCTGTTAAGTATATGCTTAAGAAGCTTGACCTTGAAAAGGAAGTTCTTGAACTTAGAAAAGAATTAAAGAGCTCTTCTAAACAAAAGAGAGAAAAAGTTATTAAGAGACTTGAAGTTGTTGAAGACTTAAAGAACTCTGATAACAGACCTACATCAATGGTACTTGATGTACTCCCAGTTATTCCACCAGATCTAAGACCTATGGTTCAACTTGATGGTGGTAGATTCGCTACAACTGGTTTAAATGATCTTTATAGAAAGATTATCAACAGAAATAATCGTCTTAAAGATTATAAGAAAAAGAATACTCCAGACTTAATCGTTAACAACGAAAAGAGATTACTCCAAGACGCTGTTGATGATTTAATTGATAACTCAAAGAGTAAGAGAAAGAGTGCAAACGAAAGACAACATCCTAAGAAAGGTTTATCTGACCAATTAAGAGGTAAACAAGGTCGTTTCAGACAAAACCTTCTTGGTAAGAGAGTTGACTACTCAGGACGTTCAGTTATCGTCGTTGGACCAACTCTTAGAATGCATCAATGTGGTGTACCAAGAGAAATGGCTCTTACACTCTTCAAGCCTTTCGTTATTAGAGACCTTCTTGATAGAGGCGTAGCTGAAAACATTAGAAAGGCTAAAACAATGATTGAAAACAAGGATGATAAGATTTGGGCATCTTTAGAAAAGGTTGTTCTCGAACATCCAGTACTCTTAAACCGTGCCCCGACTCTTCACAGACTTGGTATTCAAGCATTTGAACCAATCCTAATTGATGGTAAGGCTATCCAACTTCACCCACTCGCATGTCCAGCCTTCAACGCTGACTTCGATGGTGACCAAATGCCTATCCACGTTCCACTATCAGAAGAAGCTCAAGCTGAAGCTAGAATCATGATGCTTGCTTCAAATAATATCCTTAACCCTCGTGACGGTAAACCTGTCGCAACTCCTTCACAAGATATGGTTCTTGGTAACTATTACTTAACACAAGAAATGGCTGGTGAACCAGGTGAAGGTAGAGTATTTAAGGATATTAACGAAGCTCAAATGGCATATGAACTTGGTGAAATTACTCTTCACACAAGAATTGCCTTCAAAGCTGAAAGCTTCCCTTATATGACTCCATATTCTCATAATGATGACTTCCTCATCACTACATATGGTAAAGTTGTATTCAACACAATCCTCTCTAAAGGATTCCCATACTTAAATGAACCTTCAACTGAAAACTTAACTGGTCAAACTCCAGACAAGTATTTCTGTCCAATGGGTAAAGATATCAAAGAATTCATCAAGGAACTCGACCAAAAGAGACTTGATCAATACAATGAAGATATTAGAACTAAAGGTAAATCAGATTTAAATTCTAAAGGTGTATGCGTTCCATTTAAGAAAGGCTTCCTTGGAAAGATTATTTCTGAAACATTCAAGAGATATAAATCAAGTGAAACTTCTAAGATGCTTGATAGAATGAAAGACTTAGGTTTCAAATATTGTACTAAATCAGGTGTTACAGTTTGTGCATTTGATATTCAAGTATACAAAGGTAAGAAAGAAATCGTTGAAGCTGCTCAAGCTAAAGTTGACCAAATCAATGAAGATTTCGAACTTGGTTTAATGACTGAAAGTCAAAGACATGAAGCTATCACTGGTAATGGTGGTGTTTGGGATGAAGCAAATAAGAAAGTTACTAAGAACCTTATTTCTGACCTCGAACTCAATCACTCTGACAACCATACATACATGATGTATGACTCAGGTGCCCGTGGTAAAGCATCTAACTATACACAACTTTCTGGTATGCGTGGTCTTATGAACGATACTAAGGGTCAAGCAATTGAAACTCCAGTTACATCTTGTTTCCGTGAAGGTATCACAATGAGAGAATTCTTCATTTCATCTCACGGTTCAAGAAAAGGTTCTACAGATACAGCCTTAAAGACTGCGGACTCTGGTTACTTAACTAGACGTCTAGTTGACGTATCACAAGAAGTAGTTGTAAGAGAATATGACTGTGGCACTGATAGAGGTGTTATGGTTAGTGAAGTTCTTGATGATGATGGAAAAGTAATTCAATCACTCGAAGATAGAACTATTGGTAGATTCACTTATAAAGAATTAACTGATCCACAAACTGGTGAAGTATTACTTGAAAAGGGTGAATATATCACTGAAGATAAAGCTAAACTCTTTAAAGCTCATGGAATTAAAGAAGTTGGTATTAGAACTGTATGTACATGTAATTCTAAGAATGGTATTTGTGTAAAGTGCTATGGTAGAAATATGGCTACATCTGATATCGTTGAAGTTGGTGAAGCTGTAGGTGTTATCGCATCTCAATCAATCGGTGAACCAGGTACCCAACTTACAATGCGTACATTCCATACTGGTGGTCTAGCCGGTGGTGATATCACATCAGGTCTTCCAAGAGTTCAAGAATTATTCGAAGCTAGAACTCCAAAAGGTGAAGCTGTTATCTCTGAAATCACTGGTAAAGTTGTAGAACTTACAGAAACTCACGCTGTTATTAAGGGTGCAGTTGCTGAAAGAACATACACTTTAAAACAAGGTTATAAAGTACTTGTTAATAAGGGTGATATTGTAGTTGCTGGTCAACCTCTAACTAAAGGTTCTATCAACTTAAAAGACTTACTTAGAATCACTAATGTTGAAACAGTTCAACAATATATTATTAAAGAAGTTCAAAAGGTATACGCAAAAGAAGGTGTACCAATCAATGATAAGCATATTGAAATTATCGTTCATCAAATGACTAAGAGATTAAATGTTAAGCTTGAAGGTGACACTAAGTTACTCCCAGGACAACTTATCTCTTCTAACCAATATGCAGAAGCTAACCAAGAAGCATTACTCTCTGGTGGTAAACCAGCTGTAGCAATCCCAGTATTACTAGGTATTACTAAGGCTGCATTAAAGAGTGATTCATTCTTAAGTGCTGCATCATTCCAAGAAACTACAAGAGTATTAACTGAAGCTGCTATCCGTGGTCAAATCGATACTCTACAAGGTTTAAAGGAAAATGTAATTATTGGTGGTCTTATTCCTGCCGGTACTGGTATCTTAAAAGATACTAGATTCGAATACGAAGGAAAACAAAAAGAAGAAGCTGTTGATGACACTAACTTCGAGGACTTC
>JAILNJ010000116.1 GCA_024691665.1 Gammaproteobacteria bacterium
TTATTAGAACCGAATTTCCCTTAATCATTATAAATTAAGATAGGTTATAAATATATAAACAATTTTTTGAAAGATTATTTTTTATTGTTTTTTAATACTGGTATTTCTTTTTATTTGCTAACAAGAAACATACACAAACAATAATTGATAGAGAGTTAGCTAATATTGTAGCCCACCATATGGATTCACCACCAAAGATAAGTGGTAAAACAAATACACACACTACTTCTGCAATCAATGTTCTAAATAAAGATATGAGTCCAGAAACTAATCCATTGTTTAAAGAAGTAAAGAAGTTAGTGATAAAAATACAATATCCCGCTAATAAATAAAGTGGGGAATATATTCTTAATGCTCTAATTGATAATTCCACTGCTTCAGTAGACTCTCTACAGAACAATAATGATAAAGGTCTAGCTAAAGATAAACACAATATACCCATTACTAAACCAACTATACCAATGAGTAAAAATGACTTCCTTTTAATGTTTTTTAACTCATCAGTATTTTTAGCCCCGTAGTGGTATGAGATAACAGGCCCCATTCCCACAACATATCCAATAAAGATAGCAATGAAAATAAATGTGACATACATAGCCACTCCATAGGCAGTTACGCCATTATCACCAAAGTATTTTAAAAGAATAACGTTATATATAAATCCAACAATAGAACTAGAGATATTAAAGATAAAATCACTAAAACCGTTAGTGCAACTCTTGATAATAGGTTTAGCTTCTAACTTGGTTTTAGTTAAATGGATTAAACCTTTCTTGTTAACAATAAAGTAGATAAGTGGACCTATACCCGCAACAACCATACCTAATATAGTGGCTACTGCTGCACCAACCACACCCCAACCAAATACAGCAATAAATAAAGCATCGAAAACCATATTTGTTAATCCAGCGGATAGAGTAAATATAAAACCAAGTCCTTGTCTTTCATTAACAACAAAAAAGTTTTGGAATATTGATTGAAGCATGTATAAGAATTGACCACAAACTAATATACGACCATAAATAATTGCTTTCTCCACTACTAAAGGATTTGTTGTGGAATTAATATTTCCTAACCATTTAGCAATAGGTTCAACTAAAAAGAATCCGGCAGTGGATAAACTAACTCCACATATAATTGTCATTAATACAACCATAGTGAAGACTCTATTTGCATATTCGTTTTTCTTTTCACCTAATAGTTTTCCTACTAAAGCAGAACCCCCACTACCAAACATATAACCGAATCCACCAATAATCATTATCAATGGCATGATTAAGTTAACAGCAGCAAATCCTTCAATAGAATCAAAATTAGATACAAAAAGACCATCAACCGCACCATAAATAGAGATGAAGATCATCATCATAATTGGGTTTATAGTTTGGAAGAATATCTTCTTATATGTGAAGTGATCAGATAATGCGACTCTTTGAATAGACATAGCGCTAGTATTTTAAAAAATACTTAATATAAAAGCAATAAGATAATATTTGCTTATATTTTTATAGTCAAAATCAAATTCTAAATATCTAATGGCTTATCTAAGAAGCAAAAATAAAAAGAACGTCAGTTAATCCCTAACGTTCTAATTCATTTCTTAGATGCTCTTTTTATTTTTGTTTCTATATGTTGTGAATCTAATCTCTATATCCCCATCCATAATAGGTTCGCCTTCATCTACACATTCAAAATCAGGATTCTCGTCTAGATTAGGGAAGTATACTTCCGCTCCGCCATCAGCATTCACTTTAGTAAGTAGAACCTTATCTACATATGGAAGAGTTTGTCTATAAATAGAGGCTCCACCAATGATATAAACATCTTCATTTTTAGAATACTCAGAAATAGTTTTTAAGAATTCTTCAAATGAATGGACATTAACCACTCCATCATAGTTATGAGTTTCATCTTGGGATAAAACAATGTTTGTTCTATTTTTAAGTGGTTTACTTCCAGGGAAAGATAATAATGTATTTTCACCCATACACACTACATGTCCTTTAGTGGTTTCTCTAAAGAACTTCATGTCTAAAGGTAAAGAGAATAAAAGTCCGTTTCTCTTGCCAATACCATATTTAATATCGCAGTTTAAAATTGAAATAATCATACTAAATAGCCACAGGAATCTTCTTATCTAATTTTTCATACTCATAATCAACGAGTTGGAATGAATCTACAGTGAAGTCATAGAAGTTTTTGATATTTGGATCAACTATAAGCTTTGGGGCTTTGTGTTGAGGTTTAGCAATAACTTCTTTGACTAAGTCAACATGTCTATCATAAATATGAGCGTCAGCGATAACGTGGACTAATGTACCTGGTTTAAGTCCAGAGACTTGTGCAAACATAATTAACAATAATGAATATTGAAGTACATTCCAGTTATTCGCAGTTAACATATCGTTACTTCTTTGATTGAGAATACCATTTAATGTGTCTCCAGTAACATTGAATGTCATAGAGTACGCACATGGATATAAATTCATTTCATGTAAATCTTCAAAGTTATAGATATTAGTCATAATTCTTCTTGATTGAGGATTATGTTTTAAATCATATAAAACTCTATCTACTTGATCGAATTCACCTTCAGGGTAAACACTCTTCTTTGCTAATTGGTATCCATAGGCTTTACCGATAGAGCCTTTTTCATCCGCCCAAGAGTCCCAAATATGAGAATTTAAATCGTGCACATTATTGGATTTCTTTTGCCAAATCCAAAGAAGTTCATCTAAGCATGATTTAAATGCTGTTCTTCTAATAGTTAAGATTGGGAGTTCTTCTTGTAGATTATATCTATTAACAATACAAAACTTCTTTACTGTATGTGCAGGAGTACCATCTTCCCAATGTGGTCTTACAGGTAAATCTGTATCCCAAAAACCAGTCTCCAATATTTCTTTCATATTACTTACAAAAATTTCATCTGCTTTTGACATATCTATTTACCTCTCAATTGAAAATATTATATTCATAAAGAGAGATTATTTGAAATACAAAAGACACAAAATAAAAAATTATCTTAAAACTAATAAAATTCTTGTGTGTTTTCTCTCTTTATTTATATTATTTATATGAAAAGGAGGCGCTATATGAAACATAAGTTTGGTTTAGGTTTACTTCTTGCACCATTACTTTTGACTGGTTGCCAAGGTATTCTTGATATCTTTAGAGAAACAATTGTTGGCACTGGTGAAATAGTAACTGTTGAGCATGAAGATAGAGACTATGAGAAATACACAACTTTAAATGTTAAGGATCTCAGAGTCCTCAGTAGCAGAGCTTCCTTAAAGGTTTATAGTTCCACTGAAGAACATAAGATTATTGTTAAAGCACAAGAGAACATCGAAAAGAAAATCAATGTTAATTACTCTGGTTCAACTATCACAGTAGCGGGTAATGAATCAGAAGAATATAAAACAGAATCTATTGAAATTGAAGTATATGGTTATACATTCTCTAAAGTGTTTGTATCAACTGTAAGAGCTTGGTTATATGAAGGAACAATTTCAGAAACTAAAGCATTCTTAGATTTCTCCACTAATTCATATGCAGAAGCATATAATCTTAAAACTAACGATTTAGAATTACGTTCTTCAGGTTCTTCTACAGCCTATATACCAATTACCGCACCAACGATGACTAGTTTAAAATGTTCCATCAGTGGAGGCAGTAGTCTTATCGTTAAAGCAAAAGATACATCCATTGATAACACTAAACTTAATATTTCTGGTGGTTCAAGTGTTGCCATGAATGGAAATACCACTACTTTAGATGCTAATTTATCAGGTGGTTCACAATTTGTTGGAGAAAATTTTGTTGCAGATAATATAGAAGCAACTCTCAGCGGAGGTTCTAGATTATCATCTCAAGTAAATAATAAATTAGTAGCAGAGCTCTCTGGCGGATCTGCTCTTACCTACTACACCTCTAATGTAGATTTAGATATAACAAAATCTTTATCAGGTGGTTCAATTATCATTAAAGGTAAATTACCTGAAGATAATTAAATGTTTAATTTTAATTAAAAAGGAAGAATGAATCGATTGATTACTTCTTCCTTTTTTGTTTCTTTGCTTCTTTAAGGATTTCTAAGTTCCTTTGAAGTTTATCTTTAAGAGTTTGTTTCTTTACTGTCTCTTGGTTATGAGCGGTGTATTTAAGATCATCTACGATTGCTTGTTCATAATCATTGAATTCAGAATTCCCTTCAAGTTCATCAACTTCTCTTTGAACTTTTCTATTCTTTTCTCCAAGTGGATCGACCATCTTAACGATATCGCTATTATCAACATCTAGTTTTAAACCTAATCTAAGCATTTCAATATATCTATCAAATAAGACACCAAATACATTAAATATGATTTGAATAACTAAGAATGTAGCGGATGCAATTGTTGATGCTATAGTAGCGGCATTAAAGTCGCTAGTGACGATCATCATAGTGATAGTAAATCCAATGGCGAATACAATACACAAGTATTTAATCGCTCTACATATTTGTTTAATGACTTTTCTTGTTTTTCTTTTGTTTCTTTTAACTCTTCTTTCATC
>JAILNJ010000175.1 GCA_024691665.1 Gammaproteobacteria bacterium
AAATACTTTCTTTAAGCCTTTATAGATTTCTTAATCATTAGTAAGGATTGCATATCCTTTAGATCTTAATGTTCCATCAAGTTCTACTAATGTCATATCAGCGTAGAATACTGGGTTTTGAAGAAGGCCAGATGCCATAAGGCCAGATTCACTACCTACGTGGGCAAAGAACAAATCGCCTTTAGCGTTAGCGTTAACTCTTCCTTCTTTATAATTAATTAAAGATGTGTTTTCTACTGGTGATTTGATTGTATAGATTGGTTTTCCAAATACATCATTAGATAGTTCCATTACTTTATTAATAATAAAATCATATGTAGAACTTGAATCTAAGATTACCGCATAAGATGCGCCAAAGAGTTTTGCGGCACGAGCTTCTGCGAGTGCGTCAACTTCTTTTGAATAGTCTTCACTATAGTTTTCAAGCATATCTCCATAAGATATTGATTTCTTTAAAGTTAAATCCTTAATATTTGGATATTCTTTAACTACTTCTTCTTTAGTCTCTATTAAATTTAATAATTCATTATCTTTTTCGATTACGCTCATACTATGCCATCCTATCAGATAATCTAATAAAATCATCTATTGTTAAATTTTCACTTCTAACATCTACTGGAATATCAAGTTCACTTAATATTACTTTAAGGTCATCTTTACTCTTTATAGATGAAAGATTATTTATTAAGGTCTTACGTCTTTCTTTGAAAGCTGTAAGAACTAAAGATTTAAAGAACTTTTCATTTTTAGGTTTATTGTCTTTTTCTCTTCTTTTTATTTCAACTACCGCACTATCTACATTAGGTTGTGGGTGGAAACAAGTTCTCTTTACGTTTAATACTACTTTAATATCTGCCTCATACTGAGTTAGAATTGAGAATGCATTATAGTCTTTAGTTGATACTTTTGCGGCTAAGCGTTCCGCAACTTCTTTTTGAACCATGAAATACATTCTATCAATCTTAGTTGTTTCATTTAAGAACTTAGAAATAATAGGAGATGTAATATAGTATGGAAGATTTGATACACTTATTACCTCTTCTTTTATTTCATCTAAGAAAGAAAGGTCCGCTTTTAAGATATCTATTTCGTTTATTTCTAAGTTAGAGAATGATTTAGTATTCTCTTTTAGAATAGGAACCACTTCTTTATCTATTTCAAATGCAATAACTTTCTTAGATCTTTCAAGTAGTGGAATAGTTAAAGAACCCATTCCTGGGCCTACTTCAATCACAACTGTGTCTTTATTTGTTTTAGATACTTCTGCGATAGATTTTGATATGTTTTGATCGGTTAAGAAATTTTGACCAAAATATTTTTTAGCTTTGAAATCAGTCTTTACTATTTTTGTACTCATAATATCTCGCGATATTATTTTATCATACTCTTTATTAATATTTGATAGGTTGTATAATAGAAATATGATTAAAGTCGTATTATTTGATTTAGATGGAACACTAGTTGATAGCGAGGAAGTTATCTTAAGGTCATTTGACCACGCTTTTACAACTTGTTTCCCAGAACATAGACTTCCTCTTCTTGGATACAGGAAGTATATGGGTCCTATTTTAAAAGATACATTCTCAATATATACAAGCGACCAAGCATTAATCGATAAAGCGATTCAAGAGTTTATCTCTCACTATAGAATTATTGAATTAGATTTAATCTCTTTGTTCCCTAATGTAGATAAAACATTAAAAGAATTAAAGAATAGAGGTTATAAGATTGCGCTTGCGACAAATAAGTTCTTAACTTCTGCGATGCCTTCATTAACTCATCTTGATATTCATAAATACTTTGATGAATTATTTACTTTTGGAGTAATTAAAAATCCTAAACCAGACAACGAAGTAATTCACAAAGCGTGCGAAACATTTAACGTTAGTGAAGATGAAATATTAATGGTTGGAGATAACACAGTAGATTATGATTGCACAAAAGGAACTAAGGCTTTATCCGCCCTCGTAACTTATAATTCTTGGAGTGAAGATGCAATCAAAACAACAAATCCAACATACATATTAAATGATATAAGTGATTTATTAAATATATTAAAAGGAGAATAGAAAAATGTGTGTATTCTGCGCAATTGCGGCTCATGTAATCCCATCTAAAGTAGTATATGAAGACGATAAGTTTATTGCCTTCCTAGACTTAACTCAAACAACTATAGGTCATACACTTGTAGTACCTAAAAGACATTCTAAATGTATCTTCGATTTAAATGATGAAGACGCAAAAGAAATTATGCTTGTAGTTAAAAAAGTTGCAAACAAACTAAAAGCTTCGTTAAATCCAATCGGACTTAACGTAGTAAACAATAACGAAAAGCCTCTTCAATCAGTTGATCATTTCCATATTCATTTAATCCCAAGATATGAGAATGATAACTTCGATATTATGTTTAAAGATAATAGTAAAGAAGTTAATCTTGATGAGATATTAAAAAAGATAAACGGTTAGTCTCCGTTTATCTTTTTATTTATTTACGTTGTGTCCAGATAAAGATCCAGTAAGCTAAAAACAACAAGCATAATTTCTTTTGCGTCTTCATCATTTAAATCGAAGATACATTTAGAATGTCTTT
>JAILNJ010000181.1 GCA_024691665.1 Gammaproteobacteria bacterium
TACCCTCTCGTTCTTCATCAACCAAACTATCTAAAGAAGAAATTACACAAGTACTAAGAGAAGCTTATGCATATACAAGTAAAAATGGCTTAGAACTATCGTTTACATCTCCAGGATGGATAGATGACAGTGTATTAACCTCAATGAAGATGGTTGTGCCATCTTGTGGAGCATGCCTATCAAATATGGCAATTGCGCCAAACGGAAACGTTCTTCCTTGTCAATCTTGGTTATTTGAAGAAGCACTTGGAAATATACTAGAAACCAAATGGAACAATATTTGGAATTCTAAGAGATGTAAAGGCCAAAGAAAGTATGCGATGAAGAACGAGAGGGTATGTCCTTTAAAAAAGGAGCCAACTATAAATAAATCAAGTAAAAATTAAAAAATCTTTATTGGCTTAAAAATTGTAAATTAAAAGTGGCCATCTTTGTGGCTTTGAATAATGATCTTTGAAAATTTTATATGGTTATAAATGTGGAGAATATGGTTTGTTATTCTTTAGTACTGAATATATAACTTTAACCAATTTCTTTTCTATATGTCCAAGAATCACATAGAAGTGTTTGTTCTCATCTTGTTTTTTAAGATAATAATTATGAAACATTGGGTCAGATATCCAACACACCTTCGCTACTTGATATAAGGCATATCTTAGATATATGGAGCCCTTCTTTGAAATACTTAGATTTGTTCTTTTGTATTTTCCAGACTCATATATTATGACGTCTAGTCCTGAATATGAAATAAGTGATTCCGCACTTTTAAAATTACTTATATCACCTATCTCACCTAATATTATTCCTGCTGTAATATAGCTAATACCTGGAATTGATAGAATTGGTGAATTAAGTAATTCTACATAGTGTTTAATTTCTTTATTGTATTCTTCAATTTGACTATTTATGTATTTAAGTCTTACTATCGCTCTTTCTAGTTCGAAATATAGACAGTCATCTTTGATGCCTATTGAATTCTTGGCCGCATTAATTATGTCTAATGCGGACACTCTACACCTTCCGTGTATTAAAGAAGAAATAGTATTTATATGGGCTTTAGATATTTTATTTGGATTGTTGTAATGTTCTAAGATAGATAATGCTGATCCTTGATAAATATTACTAAAAAGTTTTAAATATTCAGGAAAAATGTGTATTAAAAGCCTATAAATGCCTATTTTAGCTAATCTAAGCTCTTCAACTAAAGAAAATCTATCACGTGATAATGATTTTAATGCATCACTGTGATAAGATACTATTGTATAGGGTTTAAAGATTGTATGAGTATCGCCTAGATACATACAAATGTATATTGAGTCAATATTATCGTTCTTTTGAATATGAATTTTCTTTGATTTCTTATACATATTGGTTAATATAGGATTTATTACCATAATTTCATAGTCTAGTGAGAGAAGATATGAAACTATATTTTTGTGATAAAACCCAGTCGATTCAAGCCCTATACGAACTTTAAAATCATTGGTTGCTCCACAAAACTCTTGGATTGAATTGTGGAGCTTTTTATATCCCTCATTTGAATTCGAAATTGTAATTGAATGAGTGGTATAAGCTTCGCCTAAGTCATTCATGATAAAGAAGTCATGCTTTTGACTGGCGACGTCAATTCCGACATAAATCATTATGTCACACCTCCCTTTTTATAATATAAGCACTGGCGCTACCTACAGAATCTTTTCTTATGTGTATCCTAGTTCCTTATAACCAGACGTATAAACGCTGTAACCAACTTATAACCATATAAAAGAAAAGACTGTAGCTGAACCCTCCTTTAACCAGACACTAAGTAGTGCTGTAGGTGCGGATATGAAACAGACTACAATGCTTGACTTATTATAACTCATCGACTGAGTTTAATAATAAAAATAAACAAAACGGCCTTAAGGGCCACCAACCCATTCTTGGAGGTTTATGAATTGAAGAAGGAATCAAGTTAGACTTATGCCTATCTAATTTGATTATACTAGGTTGTTTTATGAATAAATTTAGAGAAATATATCAAAGAGTTTATATGTTCTGTTTCTACAAATTTGCTGGTCTACTTAGATGGAGAGAACCAGAATTATTAGAAGGAGACAAACCTCTTGAACTTATTCCTTTTAAAATTAAAGAATTAAACCTTAATAAATGCCTCGTTGTTTTAGACCCAGTTATTGAACAACTAGGTCTTTCAACATCCCTTACTAATTCATTAATTAAAAACGACAT
>JAILNJ010000190.1 GCA_024691665.1 Gammaproteobacteria bacterium
TTATTAAGGATGCGATTGTAAATATATGCGACTAAGATTTGTAAAAAGCGCTAAAGAAACTATTGAATCAAATAAAGATATTTGTATAACTGCTCCAGAAGAATATAAAGGTAAGTGGAAAGAAATATATCCTTTTAAAAAGATTATGATTGAGGTTGGTTGTGGTAAAGGTAAATTTATTACTGAAATGGCTGTGGCTAATCCTAATACACTCTTTATTGGAATAGAAAAGTTTGATTCAGTTATCTGTAGAGCAATTGAAAAAAGAATTGAACTAGATATTAATAACGCTATATTTGTTAGAGGCGATGCGACTAATCTTTTAGATTGGTTTGAGGCTGGAGAAGTTGATAGAGTATTTCTCTCATTCCCTGATCCTTGGCCAAAGGCAAGACATGAAAAAAGAAGACTATCGTCTCCAAGATTTATGGATATGTATAAAGTGATATTAAATGATGATGGAATATTTAGAATTAAGACTGATAATGTTCCATTATATGAATATTCACTTGAATCAACTCTTCCTTATCTAGATAATCCTACATATGGTGAGAGAATCTATACTGATGGTGAAATCACCACAGAATTTGAAGAGAAATTTAGAAAGCTCGGAAATAAAATCTATTATATCGAAGGAAAGATTAAGAAATAATGATACTTTTAATAGACACAGGAAATACTCAAACTAAATTTAAACTCTATTCAAAAGATGAGCTTTATATGGTTAAAACTAGTGAAGTAAACTCACTAGTATTTAAGTCATACATAAAAGATGAAGTTGATGGTGCGATTATTTCAAGTGTTGTTAAAGGTGTATCTGATATTCTTAAAGCTAAGATTAAAGAAGAATTTGGTATAGACGCACTAGTTATTAATACTCACTTTAAAACTAATGTTAACTATCCAGAATCTATGATTAATGAACTTGGTACTGATATGTTCGCATCTTTAGAGGGTGCGACATCTCTATCAAGCACTTTCCTTTCAATTGATTGTGGTACCGCAACCACATTCAATTTAATAATTGATAATAACTATATTGGAACTACTATAGCTCCAGGTGTATACACAGCTCATAACGCCCTCTTTGAAAAAGCGTCTTTAATAGACGCTATTCCACTTGACGGCTGTTATGATTTGTTAAATCAAGATACTGATAGATGTGTAAGAGCCGGAACTATTCTTGGTTTTTCGTATTTAATAGATGGTTTTATTACTGATATTAAGGATAAATATCACCTAGATAATTTAGATGTATATATCACAGGTGGTGCATCTAAATATATTTATAGACATTTAAAGAATAAGACAACTAGAGTTGTAGACTTAATCTTTAAAGGTCTAATAAGATTATATGATTTAAACAAATAAGAGGAAGCTTATGAAGAAGTTTTTAATTATTGATGGAAATAACGTAATGTTTAGAGCCTATTATGCGACAGCCGCTATGGGTAATCTTATGAGAAATACTAAGGGTAATCCCACTAATATGATTTATGGATTTATTAATATTTTTAATAAGGTTATTCAAGATAACTACACCCATGTAGCGGTGGCTTTTGATAAGGGTTCAAAGACTAGACGTCATAAAATGTATAGCGAATATAAAGCAGGTCGTCAAAAGACTCCTGATGAATTATTCCTTCAAATTCCATATATTTTAAAATGGCTTGAAGCTATGAATGTTCACTATTATATGAGTGATGATTATGAAGCAGATGATATAGTCGCATCAATAGCTAAAAGATTCTATCCATCATTTGATGAGATTGATGTCTTATCAAATGATAATGACTTATTCCAATTAATTAAAGATAAAGAAATTCAACTTTATCAAAAACAAAAGGAACAAGTTAAATATGATAAAGCTTATCTTTTTGAAGATAAAGGTATTGAACCAATTCAAATTCCTGACTTTAAGGCATTAATTGGTGATAACTCAGATAATTTACCTGGGGTTGAAGGAATCGGTCCTGTGACCGCAGCAAAACTATTAAATCAATATAAAACACTTGATGGTATCTATGAACATATAGATGAAATCAAAGGCAAAACTAAAGAAAGACTTATTAAAGATAAAGAGACTGCATATTTTACAAAAGATATGGCAACTCTAGATCCTTCATTTGAATTTAGTGAAAGTGAAGACGATTTCTTAGTTAAAGAATTTAATAAAGACGAACTTATCTCTTTATACCAAGAGCTTGATTTCCATTCATTCTTAAAAAAACTACCTAAAACTAAGATAAACGCTGAGTTTACTTATAAAGTAATTGATGATCCATTTAGTGTGGGAGATATTATAAAGAGTGATGAAATAAACTATTTAGTTCTTGAATGTTTAGAAGAGAATTATCATATGTCAGACGCTATTGGATTTGGACTCACTAATTCGTGCGGCTCATTCTTTATCCCATATGACACAGCTTTATCTTCATTTGATTTCACACTATTTTTAAGTGATTCAGATATTAAGAAATGTGTATATGATTATAAGAAAATGTTTGTATTGCTTCTTAAAGATAATATTACTTTAAATGGGGTAGTGTTTGATTTACTTCTTGCCTCATATCTTATTAATCCAGATTTAACTAAGAGTGATTTTTCAATTCAATCATCTCATTTTGGATATAACGATGTAGAAGTTGACGATAATGTGTATGGAAAGAAGGGAAAGAGAACTCTTCCATTTCTTGAGATATATTCAAGCCATATCGCAAGAAAGAGTTTTGCCCTATCTTTAACTTATGAGAGAACTTTAAATGAGATTAAAGAGAATGAACAAGAAGAACTCTTAATTAATATTGAAATTCCTCTATCTAAAACACTTGGCAAAATGGAATACCAAGGTTTAAGAGTAGACCCTATTGTATTAAGTGAATTCCATACTTCTATTGAAGGCGAATTAAAAGAAATAGAAGAAAAGATTTATTCTCTTGCGGGACATAAGTTTAATATCTCATCACCTAAACAATTAGGTGAAGTATTATTTGAAGAACTAGCTTTAGAAGCCGGAAAGAAAACTAAGACTGGTTATTCAACTGATTCATCAGTCCTAGAAGAGCTCAAGGATAAACATGAAATTATTAACCCAATTTTAAGATATAGACTTTTATCTAAACTCTTATCTACTTATGTAGTAGGAGTTGAGAATGCGATAAAAGAAAAGAATGATAATCACATTCACACTATCTATAAACAAACTTGGACTGACACAGGAAGATTATCTTCAATTGAGCCTAACCTTCAAAACCTTCCAGTAAGAAATGAAGAATCAAAAGAATTTAGAAAAGTATTTATTGCGGAAGATAATTCATATCTTATGAGCTCAGACTATTCACAGATTGAACTTAGAGTACTCGCTCATCTTGCGGGAGAAGAATCTTTAATAAATGCGTTTATCAATAAAGAAGATATTCATGAAGCTACAGCGAAGGCTATTCTTCATAAAGATGAAGTAACTAAAGATGAAAGAAGAAACGCTAAAGCCGTTAACTTTGGAATAGTATACGGAATAAGTGCTTGGGGCTTAGCGATGGATCTTGGAATAAGTCCTAAAGAAGCTCAAGACTTTATTAATGGATATCATAAAACATTCCCTAAGATTGAACCATATACTCATTCTTTAATTTCGTTCGCTGAAAAGAATGGTTATGTGAAGACAATGTTTAATAGAAGAAGATATATTCGAGATATCAATTCTTCTAACTATAATATTAGAGAATTTAGTAAACGTACAGCGATGAACGCACCTATTCAAGGTAGCGCCGCTGATATCCTTAAACTTGCGATGGTAAAGTTAGATGAAGCGATTGAAGCCAATCATTTACACGCAAAACTAATACTTACTATCCACGATGAAGTAGTATTAAATGTACCAAAGGATGAACTCGAACAAACTAAAGCTCTAACTGAAGAAATACTAGAAAACGTAGTAAGTCTTAAAGTACCACTACTTGTAGAGACTGAATACGGAATAAATTTATACGAGGCCAAATAATATGCCAGAACTTCCAGAGGTTGAGACTGTAAGACTCAAACTCTTAAGCACAATTAAAAATAAAACTATTCTAAATGTAGAAGTGTTTTATTCAAAATATGATTGTCTTAAAAGTTTAAAGAACGAAAAAATCATAGATATTAATAGATTAGGTAAATTCCTAATCTTTAACCTTGAACATTTTAATCTTATATCTCACCTAAGAATGGAAGGAAAGTATAGAGTTGAGGTTAATCCAGTTAAAGATAAACATGACCATGTCTTCTTTAACCTTGATTCAGGAGAAACTTTAGTCTATAACGATAAAAGAAAATTCGGTGTCTTCAATTTATTTAGTAAAGATATAGATATTTATAAAGTAGAACCACTTCTAAGTGTAGGAGCTGAACCGTTCACCATTAAACCAAGTGAACTATTTGAAAAGATTCACAATAAATCTCTTCCAATTAAATCACTTTTACTTGATCAAAGTATTATTTCAGGTATCGGAAATATCTATGCGGATGAAGTGTTATTCGCGTCACACATACATCCACTAAGACAGGGTAAGACAATCACTCTAAGTGAATGTGAATCAATAATTAATAACGCAGTTAGAATTATGACCAACTCTATTAAAAGTGGCGGAACAACTATTAGGTCCTTTGAGTCGTTTAATGGAGAATCTGGACATTTCCAAGGCTCTCTCTCAGTTCACCTAAAAGAAGGAAAGAGATGTTCAAACTGTGGGAATATTATTAAAAAGATTAGAGTCGGTGGAAGAGGCACATACCTCTGCGAATCATGTCAGAGAATTAGAGATTATAAGATGTTCGCAATCACTGGTACTTTTGCCTCAGGCAAATCTACTGTGCTCAAATTAATAAATGAATTAGGTTATAAGACAATATCTTTAGATGATGTCTACAATGACCTTTTCATAAACAATGAAAAGATGCGTAAAGAAATTTTTAAACATTTTAATACGCTTGATAAGTCAATTCTAAGAGAATTGATATATAATGAGAAGTGCGAGAATGCGAAACTTAAAGAAATCACTCATAAATATGTCTTTAATGAGATGTTTAAAATCATTGAAGAATCTAAAGAGAATGTCTTCTTTATAGAGGTTCCACTTCTATATGAAGATAACTATGAGAAAGTCTTCGATAAGGTTATCGCAGTATCTCCAAGTGAATCTATTGAAAAGATTATAATGAGTGAAAGACACATTACTAAAGAGATTTATGCTAAGGTAATGGAATCACAACTATCAGACAAAGAAAAATCTTCTAAAGCGGATTATGTGATTAAAAATGACTCAACATTAGATTCACTAAAAGAAAAGGTTAAGAATATTTTAAAGGAGCTTCTATGATAAACATTTTTACTAACTCACTTGAAACTAGTGAAAGAAATAAAAAAGAAGAGTTAAAGACTCATTATTATAAAGCCTCATTCCAAAATATCCTTAAAGCTTTTAATAAGATTGCTGAAGATGAATGGATGGAAGTCCATGAATATAATGAAACCTATGGAGAAATCTATCTAGTAGGTGATGGATATGAATGTATCGTAACTGTGACTGAAATGAATAGATATGAATCTGGAGTAGATTTCAAGATTAACTATTTTTCAGTATTAGGATTTGGACGTCCATATAAACTTGCGGTTAAATTATATGATTTATTAAATAAGGAGCTTCCATTTAAAGGAAAGGAACTACACGTTAATGGCTGATAGAATTAAATTTAGTGTAAAAAAGAATAATAACTTCTATTTAAACGATTCTGATCGTGAAGTTTTATTATTCTTATATATGCCAGTCGTTGGATCTAAGGCATATATCATCTATAATTTATTCTATTCATTAACTTTAGCTACTGGATCATTTGTTGGAGACCCACTTTTATTAATTGATTTTTTATCTGACCTCAATGTATCAGATAAGGAATTAAATGATTCACTTAAAATACTTAGAGATTTTAAGCTACTTAAGATTGAATCAAAAACTGAATTTGTAATATATAGACCTATGTCTAAAGAAAAGTTCAGAGAATCACTCGCATACCCTGAACTATTAGATAATATTTCAAGTGTTGAAAAGAAAATAATTTTAGATAAGTTTGGCTTTACTAAAGCAACATTAGATTATAAACACTTAGAATATAGTAGAGATAAAAAGACCACTAGAGAATTCGATATAGAAAGATTCAAAGCTGACTCTAAAGAAGCTGGATATAATGTCCTTGATTCTGATTTAGTTAGAATTGAATCTATGGCTAAGACTTATTCACTTAATTATGATGATTGTCTTAGACTATTATATGAATCTAGTGAAGAAGATAATAAATATAATGTAGATGAAATGATTGCGATTGAATCTAAATTATATTTAGAGAAATATGAAAAGATTAAGAGAAATAATTCTTTAAAAGAAGTTAATGATGATGAACACATTACCTTCTTTAAAAAGACTAAACCACTTGATCTACTTAAAGAAAATTATAAAGGTGAAGTGCCTGAATCTGATCAATCAATCGTTAAGAAACTAAAAGACAATTTCTTAATGAATGATGAATTAATCTCTCTTTTACTTGCATATTCACTCGCAACTAAAGAAGGCAGAATTAGGCCATATTCATTCTTTGAAAAGATTGCGCTCGATTGGCGAAAGAATAATATTAAGACCGTTGAAGATGCGTATTACTATATTACTGATTTATATAGTAATTCATCTAAAGGAAGTAAGAAAACTAAAGAAACAACTGAAGAATGGTTTGATAATTATTGGAGTAGCTATATGAGTGAAAAGGAGGATAAGAAATGATTGGACTAGATAAGATGTTTGAAAAAGTAAACACTACAACTGATGAAATTGATGAAATAGTTGATAGATTTATGGCTAATGATAGAATTAAAGATTTTATCATGACAAATGATCTTTCGACGAAAGATATTATTTCAAATATTAATGTTTTATTATCTTATGAAAAAGATGAAACAGTCGATGATGAATTAAATATTGAGTCTAAGGCTTATCCTGGGTTCTCTCCTAGACTTGTATTAAATGATGGTGTAATTGAAATTAAATATAAGAGACTTAAGACTGAAGGCCAAAAGATGAAGAATCTATATATGCCTAAAGAATTAATTGATGCGAAATTAAGTGATTATTCTTTAATTAGTGAAGAAAGAAGACACTTATATCAATATGCACGAACGTTTATTAATTCGTTTAAAGATGAAAAGAAATTAAAAGGTTTTTATCTTGGTGGTGCATTTAGAAGCGGTAAGACCTATTTGAGTGCCGCAATCGGTAATGAACTTGCAAGCCAAGGTTATGACGTTATTATGGCTTATTATCCTGAACTATCATCTAATCTTAAGAATTCTATTGGTGATGATGATTTTAAAGACTTAGTTAATAGACTTAAAACCTGCGACTTATTAATCTTAGATGACTTCGGAGCTGAATCGCTTAGTCCATTTATTAGAGATGAAGTATTAGGTGTTGTCTTAAATTATAGAATGATTAAATCATTACCTGTGATTATGACATCTAATATTCCATTCGGTAGACTCATGGATACGGCTTTAAGAAGAGATGGTTCAGAACAGGAAAAGATTAAAGCCATGAGAATCTATGAAAGAATGAAAGAATTAATGAATGAATATAATTTAACCACCAGATATGAAGAGTTGGTTAAATCAAGATATTAGGAGTATTAAATATGAAAATTAAATTATTAGATAATTATAAAGAATTTGAAGGACCTATGTCCTTATATGATATCGCTCAATCTATTTCACCTAGCTTAGCAAAGAAATGCATAGTAGGTAAAGTTAATGGCGAACTTAAAGATATGAGTTATGTAGTAAAGGAAGACTCAGAAGTTACTTTCTTAACTGAAGGTGATGAAGCTTTACACGTACTCAATCACTCATGTGCACATTTAATGGCTGAAGCTATTAAAGAATTATATCCTGAAGCATGTTTCGGGGTTGGACCAGCAATTGAGGAAGGATATTATTATGATTTCTATTTAGGTGATAAGAAATTATCTGAAGAAGATTTTAAAGCTATTGAAAAGAAGATGATTGAACACATTAATAAAGCTGAAGTTATTGAAAGAAAAGAAGTAAGCAAAGCTGAAGCTTTAGCGATTTTCAAAAATGATAAGTTCAAAACAGAAATCATCAATGAATTACCAGAAGGTGAAACTATTACAATCTATGAGCAAGGTAATTATTGTGATTTATGTAGAGGACCACACATTCCAAAAACTAACTATATTAAACACTTTAAGTTACTCTCTATTGCAGGATCATATTTTAAGGGCGATGCGAAGAGAGAACAAATGCAAAGAATCTATGGTGCTGCATTCTTCACTGAAGAAGCTTTAAAAGAATACTTAGTTATTCTTGAAGAAAGAAAGGCAAGAGATCATAGACGTCTTGGTAAACAACTTGGAATCTTTATGTTTGATGATTTAGTAGGTAGAGGCTTACCTATGTGGCTTCCAAATGGATTCACTGTTAGAAGATTACTCTCTGACTATATTATGGATAAAGAAATAGCTCAAGGATATAAACACGTTCTTACACCATCACTTGGTAATGTTAACCTTTATATCACATCAGGTCACTGGGCACACTATAAAGATGATATGTTCCCTAAGATGGACGTAGATGATGAATCATATGTTTTACGTCCTATGAACTGCCCACATCATATGGTAATGTATAGAAGCCAACTTCACTCTTATAAAGAATTACCATTAAAGATCGCAGAAGTAGCCGCAGACTTCAGATATGAAGCATCAGGTGCTTTAACTGGTATTGAAAGAACTAGAGCATTCTATCAAAATGATAGCCATATCTTCTGTATGCCTACTCAAATTGGTTCAGTATTTAAAGAAGTAACTAAATTAATTCTTGATGTATATAATGACTTTGGTTTCAAAGACTATAAGTTTAGATTATCTTTAAGAGACGTTAATGATCAAGAAAAGTATTTCGGTAATGATGAACTTTGGGAAAGATCAGAAAATGAACTCAGACAAGTATTAAATGAACTTGGAGTTGAATACTATGAAGCAATTGGTGAAGCTGCATTCTATGGACCTAAACTTGACGTTCAAGTAAGAAGCGCTATTGGTCATGATGTAACATTATCAACTATTCAACTTGACTATCAATTACCTGAAAGATTTGAATTAACTTATATTGATGAAAAAGGTGAAAAAGCTAGACCAGTAGTAATCCACAGAGCTATTCTTGGTTCACTTGATAGATTCATCGCTTTCTTAATTGAAGAAACTAAAGGTAATTTCCCTCTATGGCTCGCACCTGTTCAAGTTAAGGTTATTCCAGTTAACTTACAATTCCATAAAGAATTCAGTGATAAACTCGTAAGCATACTCAGACAAAACAAGATTAGAGTAGAAGAAGACTATAGAGATGAAAAGCTTGGTTATAAGATTAGAGAAGCTCAAACTCAAAAGATTCCTTATCAATTAGTTATTGGTGATAATGAAGTAGCAAATAATACTGTAACATATAGACGTTATGGTGAACAAGCTCAAACAACAGTAACAGT